>JANWLJ010000322.1 GCA_025450955.1 Polyangium sp. (in: bacteria)
AGCGCGACGCTGCCGAACGCGAACAGCGGGGTCAAGAGCGCGACGGCGGCCAGGGTGCGGTTCATGTTGCGTCCTCCTGCCCACGGCACTTTGCAGCGGGCGTGCCGCCCACAACTCCGCACCTCGCGCCATTTCTCGACGGAGTGGGGACTCGAGGCCCCTGGCCTGGCGCGCCCGAAAGGGTCTTTGGACCCTATCCGCCGGCGTGCATGCGGAGGGGCTGGCCGGGGCGGGCGACGATCTCGGCTTCGCGATGCGCGAGCGCGCGCAGGCGGGCGGCGACGTCGCCTTTGGACTTCTCCTCGGCGAGCTCGACGTAGATTTCGCCGTGGCGCGCTTCGGCCTCGGCGAGATCGAGATAGAAGGCGCGCAGCGGAGGGTCGGCGACCGCGGCGGCGAGGCGGACGAATCGTTCGTGGCTGCGCGCTTCGATGAGCGCGCAGGCGAGCAGCGTGTCGGTCGCGCTGCTCTTTTCGCAAGCGGCGAACAGCTCGGTCGCGTAGTTCGACGAGGGAAGCGCGCGGAATGGAATGGCGCGGGTCTTGAGCTCGCGCAGCACCTGGTCGAAGTGGACCAGCTCCTCGCGGGCGAGCCGGCTCATCTGGGTGCAGAGCCGCGGCCAGTCGGGGTACTGAAAGAGAAAGCGCACCGCGGTCTGCGCCGCCCGCTTTTCGCAGTGGGCGTGGTCGACGAGCAAGGTCGGCAGCGCGTCGCAAGCCGCGCGCACCCACGCCTCCGACGAGGGCGCGATCTCGATCACGCGAGCTCCATCGCCTCGACGTGGAGGATCTCGCCGGAGCGGGCGCGGATCTCTTCGAGCAGCTCGGCCGGCGGGCGCGCCGACAAACGAATCCGCGCGCACGCCGCCTGCGCGCCGTCGAAGATGGTGTTCTCCATCTCCTCGACGTTGAGCTGGTGGCGGCGGATCGCGCCCAGCACCTCGGCGAGCACGCCGACCCGATCGAGGTGGCGCACCAGGAGTTGAAAGCGCGCCGGCGAGCGGACCGCCAGGTTCACGCAGTTCGGAACTTCGCCGCGCTCCAAAAAGGCGCGCACGATCCGCACCGCCTCGTCGGCCACCGCCACCTGGGCCTGCTCGGTCGAGGCGCCGACGTGGTGGGTGCCGTAGACGGCGGGCAGTCGGCCGAGCTCATCCTCGAACGCGCCGGTCGACCCCGCCGGCTCTTGGTCGAAGACATCGAGCGCGACCCGCACGTTTTTTTCCGCGATCGCGCGGCTGAGCGCGGAAGAGTCGACCACCTCGGCGCGCGAGGTGTTGATGAAGAGCGCGCGCTCGCGCAGGCGGCTGAGCGCGGCTTCGCCGAGGAGGCCGCGGGTCTCGGCGGTGAGCGCGACGTGCACCGTCACGCAGTCGGCGCGCCCGCAGAGCTCGGGCACGGTGCGCATCGGCTCGATCCCGAGCTCGGCCGCTTTTTCATCTGTCAATGATCGCGACCAGCCGACCAGCTTCATCCCGAAGGCGCGCGCGCGGCGGGCGACCTCGATGCCGATCGAGCCGAGCCCGACGATCCCGAGCGTGCGGCCATAGAGCCCGTCGGCCTTGGCGTACTCTTTTTTGTTCCAGCGGCCGGCGCGCAGATCGGCGACCTCGTCGGGGATGCGGCGGTCGAGCGAGAGGAGCAGGCCCAAGGTCAGCTCGGCCACCGCGATCGAATTCTTGCCCGGGCAGTTGGCGACGTAGACGCCGCGCGCCGAGGCCGCCTTGACGTCGATGGTGTTGACCCCCGCGCCGGCGCGCACGATGAGCTGCAGCTCGCGGCCGCGCTCGATCGCCGCCTGCGAGACCTTCTTCGAGCGGGCGATGAGCACGCTCGCGTCGCCGATCGCGCCTTCGAGCTCCTCGGCCTTGAGCTGCGGGCGCGCGTCGATGGTGAGCCCGAGCGTTTTGAGCTCGTCCAAATGTTTTTCGGAAAAGGAATCGATGATGAGCACTCTCATGAGATCACCAGGTGACGATCGGCTTGGCCCGCTCGAGATCTTCGACGGTGTCGATCTCGCGCCAGCCACCGTCGATGAAGGCGGGGCGCATCACCTCCCCGTCGTCGATGAGGTCGTTCAACAGATCGGTTAAATAGGCGACCTCGAAGCGCGGCGCGCGGCCGTAGGGCTGACCGGCGAGCGCGCGCTTTTTCGCGTGGAACCGCTCGCGCATCTTGGCCGCGCCCGCTTTGGAAAAGCGCGCCAGCCCGATGAACTCGCCCGTCGCGTCGGCGGGCGCCACCGTTTTTTTGCCGACGCGCACCACCTTGCCCTCCTCGACGCGCGCCACCTCGCCCTCCTCGACCGGATGGTTGAGCCGCCCGACGTAGGCCTCGTGCCACAGGCGATCGATCACCAGCGCGTAGTCGCCGTCGGTGTTTTGCGCGGCGCGCACCGCCTCGGGGCGAAAGACGATGTCGGAGTAGCTGAAGAGGAACTCGTCGTCCATCGCCGCCTCGGCGTAGAACAGCGAGCACAAGATGTTGTTGTCGCGAAAGGCGTCGTTGTCGTAATAGCGCGCGCCCGGAATTTGAATCGACTCCTTGCGATAGCCGCGCACGATCACCACCTCGTCGACGCCGCAAGCCTGGTAGGCGTCGAGCTGCCGCTCGAGAATCGAGCGCCCGTTGACCTCGACCAGGCATTTGGGCCGATCGTCGGTGTAGGGCGCGAGGCGCCGGCCCATCCCGGCGGCGACGATGATCGCTCTCATGCGCTGCGCTTTCTGGACCGGCCGAGCTTGATCAAGATGATCGCGCTCGAGCGTCCGAGATAAAGGAGGTGCGCGCCGACATAGATATAGAGGAAGAGATCGAGTCGATCGACCGCGCAGATCACCAGAAACCAGGTCGGATAATGAAGCGCCAGCTTGCCCGCCGCTTCGACGAGGCCGAGCGGCGAGAGCGAGCGCGGGAGAAAACCGGCCCGCTCGGTGGCCGGCAGGACCGGCGGCGCACCGGTCGCTTCCAGATACTCCGGCCGCCGCATGAAGGTGGTGAGGGTAAAGCCGGTCGCGGCTGAAAACAGGCCGATGACTCCGATGACGAGCCAGCGGCCGTCGAAGCCGTGCACCCACCAAAGGCGGGTGGCGGCCGCGGCGATCACCAAGAGCGCCTTGACCTCGTCGAGCATGAAGTCGAGCAGAGCCCCCGCCGCCGACGACTGGCCGGTGGTGCGCGCGAGCTGTCCGTCGACGCAATCGATCACGTAGGCGAGCTGAAGAATGAGGCCGCTCACGATCAGGCCGAGCCAGGTGCGCCACAAAATCCTCGTCGCTGCGCCGGCGCCGGCGGTGTCGCTGGCGCAAAACGAGACCTGGTTCGGAGTGACGCGGGTGTTTTTCAGCAGCCACACCAGCACCGCGGCCGGCGGCCGCGAGATCCACTCGGTCCAGAAATTGTCGCGCTGCTTCTTCGATTGCCGGTAGATGTCCCTCACCGCGGCGAGCACGCCGTGTTCTACCACAACTCCGGTTTTCGTTGCAGTTACGCTCATATCCGTGTTACGCGGTCGCTACCTGTGGGGAGTAGCAAGATGGGCAAGAAGCACCGCGAGCAAAAATCCAACACCCCTTCCGAGGCGCCGGAGACCGCGCCTCCGGTTTCGGAGTCGGAGCCGTCGATCACGATCACCGCCGAGCCGGCCGCGCCGTCGGCAGAAGTGGCCTCGATCGTCGAGCGGCTGCGGCTCGGCCGTTGCGTCTTGTGCGCGGGCAGTCGGCTCGCGCTCGGGGGTTGGCGGGCGCTCGTCGAGGAGCTCATGTCGGGCCTGCCCGACGTCGATCGCGGCGAGGCGGAGAAGGCGCTCGCCAACCGGCCGCTCGCGGCCGCGGGGTTCGTCAGGCGTCGCCTCGGTGGAGAGTTCTCCGCTCGCCTCCGGCAGGCGACCGCGGCGCGCGCCGAGCTGTCCGAAGCGGTCGAGCTCCTCGGGGCGCTGCCGTTTCGCGCGGTGGTGACCACCAGCTACGACGATACCTTCGAGCGCGCGTTCACCAAAGACGGCGCGCAGCCGAGGGTCTACACCCCGGCCGACGCCGAGGAGCTGAAGAAGGACGGCAAGGCGCGCTTCGTGTTCAAGGCGCTCGGCGACGCCAGCCGCGACGAGACGGTGGTGTGGAGCGCCGAAGATCTGCAGGGCGCGCTCGCCGACGGCGGCTACCGCACGGTCGCGCACGATCTGTATCGCTCGCGCAGCTTTTTGTTCGTCGGGTTCGAGGGGCAGGATCCGGATCTCGGCATCCTCCTCGAGCGGGTGCTCTCGGGCGCGCGCGCAGGCGACGTCGAGCACTTCGCGGTGCTGCCGGGCCTGACCGGAATCGAGCGCGAGGAGCTCTACGCCGCGTATCGCATTCGGGTGCTCGAGGCGAGCGACGTCACCCTGCTCGCCCGCGCGCTCAAAGAGGCGATCGGCGACAGCGTCGAGCCGCCGCTTCCCGACGACGACGATCTCGACGGCTGGCTGGCGCTCGCGGGCGAAGATCCCGCGCGCTCGGATGCGCTCGATCGGCTCGATGCGCTCGAGAAGAAGCTGCGCGAGCTCGGCGATCACGAAAAATTGGTCGAGCTCTTCCTCGGCCGGGTCGGCATCGAGCCGGAGGCGCCGAGGCGGGCGCAGATGCTGCTCGAGGTCGCGCGGCTGTTCGAGAACGAGGTCGGCGATCTGGCCAAGGCGTTCACCGCGCTGCTCGCCGCATATAAAGAGGACTGGCAGCCGTCGGCGTGGAGCGAGCTCGAGCGGCTGGCGTCGGCGACCGGGATGTGGACCGAGCTCTTGTCGGAGCTGGCCGAGGTGGTGCCGGGCCTGCCCGAGGCGGATCGCGCGCTCGCGTGGGTCAAGATCGCGCGGCTCTACGGCGACAAGCTCGGCCACGCCGAGTACGCGCTCACCTCGCTCGGCGAAGCGCTCAAGATCGATCCCAACCTCGACGAGGCGCTCGAGATGCAGATCCAGCTTCTCCGGCGCGCGGAGCGCTGGAAGGATCTGGCGTCGGCGCTCGGCAAGCGCGCCGAGGTCGAGGAGTCGCCTGCCAAACGCGGCGAGCTCTATCTCGAGCAGGCCGACATCCACGAGAGCCGGCTCGGCGACGGCATCGAAGCGCAGGCGAGCTACCGGCGCGCGCTCGCGGCCGATCCGTCGTGCAATGAGGCGCGGGCGGCGCTCGAGGCGCTCCTGCGCCGGCGCGGCGAGTGGAAGGAGCTGGCCCAGCTCCTCGAAGAACAGGGCGCCGAGGGCACGGGCGACGAGGCGATCGCGCTCCGCCGCGAGGTGGCGGAGCTGTATGCCGAGCGGCTCGGCGATCGCAAGACCGCGATCGATCGTTATCAGGCGCTGCGCTCGGACGCGCCGCGCGATCTGCCGGTCTTGCGCGCGCTCGAGCGGCTCTACGAGCAGGATGGTCGTCACGAAGATTATCTGGAAATCCTCGGACAGCAGGCCGAGGCGGTCGAGTCCGAGCGCGAGCGCGCCGCGCTCTACCGGCGCATGGCGACCGAGTGGGAAGAGCATCCGGGCGGCGCGACCCGCGCGGCGGAGTGTCTCGAGAAGCTGCTCGCCGTCGACGCCCGCTCCGAAGACGCGTTCCGCTCGCTCGAGCGGCTCTATCGCGCCGATCACAAGTGGAACGAGCTGATCGAGGCGTTCCGCCGTCACGCGACCATCGTGCCGGCGCCGATCCGCGGCGAGATTCACGCCCAGGTGGGCGCGATCTACGAGCAGGAGCTGCGGGACGTGCCGCGCGCGATCGAGGCCTACCTCGACGTCGAGTCAGCGCTGCCCAACCACGCAGAGGCGCTGGCGGCGCTCACCCGCCTGTACGAGCGCACCGAGGCGTGGGAGAAGAGCGTCGACGTGCTCGAGCGGCGCGCGGTGCTCGCCGAGGTGAAGTCGCAGAAGGTCGAGCTCTATCACCGCGCCGGCGAGCTGACCGCCGAGCGGCTCGGCGACGCCAAGCAGGCCGAGGCGCGCTTCGTGCGCGCGCTCGAGCTCGACGACACCCACGTGCCGTCGATGGCGGCGCTGGTCGAGATCTATCGCAAGAACGGCGAATTTTTGAAGGCGGCCAAGCTGCTGGTCGAGGCGGTGCCGCACACCCAGAATCGGCTCGAGCGCACCCGCATGCTGGTCGAGGCGGGCGAGATCTACGAAGGGCTCGAGGATCACAAGAAGGCGATCGATCTCTATCTCGAAGCGCTGGCGGGCGATCCCGAGCACGTCGAGGCGGGCGAGCGCGTGGCCGAGCTGCTCTGGCAGGCCAAGCGGCACCAGGACCTGGTGCCGGTCCTCGAGATGCTGACCCGCAAGGAGGCCGAGCCGCACGTCACCGTCGAGCGGCTCACCCGGCTCGGCGCCTCGGCGCGCGCGCTCGGGCTCACCGACAAGGTGCAGAAGGCTTACGGGCGGGCGAGCGAGCTCGACCCGACCCTCCTCGACGCGCAGCGCGGGCGGGCGGAGCTGGCGCTCGAGCGCGGCGACTTCGCCGAAGCGCGCGCGGCGCTGGAAAAAGTCTTCGAGCACCACGTCGACGAGCTGCCGCCGTCGGAGCGGGTGGAGATCTTCCACCAGCTCGGCGCCTGCGAGCTCAAGCTCGATCGCAAGGACCACGCGCGCGAGTGGCTCAAGCGCGCGCTCGAGATCGATCCCACCCATCGTCCGTCGCTGCTCGCGATGATGGAGTTCGGCGAGGTCAAGCCGGAGTCGCTCATCGACGCCAAGAAGGCGCTCTACGCCACCGCCGCGCCCGACGAGAAGGTCACCCTGCTCACCGAGATCGGCGATCTCTATCTCGACAAGCTCGAGGATCCGCCGAGCGCGGTGGGCGCCTATCGCGAGGCGCTCGAGCTTCGGCCCGACGACCACAAGCTCCTTCACAAGTCGCTCGATGTCTATGTCGAGCAGAAGCAGTGGGCGCAGGGGATGGAGATGCTCGAGCGGCTGATCGCCGTCGAGAAGTCGGCGGCCGTGCGCGCCAAGTACCGCCACGCCGCGGGCCTGATCTGCCGCGACGAGCTCGGCAAGCCCGATCAGGCGGCGCGCCTGCTCACCGAGGCGCTCGACGACGATCCGGGCCTGGAGCGATCGGCCGAGGCGCTCGAGGAGCTGTACAACGAGCGGCAGGAGTGGAAGGAGCTGGCGCGCTTTTATCGCAAGGCGCTCAAGCGGATCGGGCCCGAGACCCCCGGCAACAATGACGGGAAAAATGGCGAGCGGCTGCGGCTGTGGTCGGCGCTCGGCGAGGTCTGTCTCGACAAGCTCGGCGAGCGGGAGAGCGCGCTGGCGGCGCTCGAGGTCGCGCTCACCTTCGATCGCGGCAATCTCGATCGCCACAAGCAGCTCGCCGATCTCTACGTGCAGGCGGGGCCGGATCGCTTCGACCGCGCGATCGTCGAGCACCAGATCCTTTTGCGCGCCGAGAAGCAGCGGATCATCAGCTATCGCGCGCTCAAGCACCTCTATATCCAGACCGGGCAGCGGGACAAGGCGCTGGCCTGCTCCTACGCGCTCACCTTCCTGAAGAAGGGCGAGCCCGACGATCAGCAAAAAATCGCCGAGCAGCAGGCGCGGATCAAATCGGGCGCGCAGCTCCCGATGGCGCGGCGCGCGCTCAACGACGAGGCGTGGGGGCGCCTTCAGCACCCCGACGAAGATCGCTATCTG
>JANWLJ010000323.1 GCA_025450955.1 Polyangium sp. (in: bacteria)
CTCACCATCACCGTTCCGTATACCGAGCCGGGCAAGGATCAGTACGCCGACAAGCTCTCCTTCAATATGGCGATGAACATCTTCACCGATACCGCGCAGGCGCTGTTCAACAAGGTGCCGGAGCTGTCGGCGATGACCTATGTCGGCACCTGGAACAATGAGGACGTGGTCAAGATCAGCCTCGACCGCGCCACCTATCAAAAGCTCAACCTCGCCGACATCGACGAGCAGATCGGGCAGCTCCACGGGCGCGCGTTCCTCGAGCTCGCGACCGGCAAGTCCTCCGACGCCAAAGCGGCCAAGGAGAATGCGAGCCGGCTCGCCGGCGTCTACAAGAAGATGCTCGCCGGCCTCAAGGGCCACGAGACCGTCTCACCAAAGCTCAAGTAAATGATGAAGTCTCGGCAAATCCTCGTCGCGGTGTGCGCGATCGTGGCGTCACTCAGCTCTGCGGCACGGATCTGGGCGGCGCCGCCCGCGAGCACCACCACTACCCAGCAGCCGTCGGTGCCGCCGGTGACGCCGCCCAAGGCGACCGGCGAAAGCGCGCGCGGCGACGTCGGCTCGCCGCCCGAGCCGGTGGCGACCCCGACCGGGTTCGACTTCGGCAGCTACGGCCGGGTCGGCGTCGGCGCCGATCTGCGCGGGCACGAGGGCTATCCGACCAACGTGGTCTCGCACGGCTCGCGCCTGGAAGAGGCGCCCTATCTCGAGCTCGACTTCTACTACTCGCGCACCATCCACGACGATCCGGCCAAGCGCTGGCGGCTGGTGCTCACCCCCGCGTTCGCGGCCGGCGATCTGTTTCACTACTCGGGCGACTTCACCTCGCACCTCGCGATCCGCAACGCCTACGTCGAGACCCAGAACCTC
Organism: Polyangium sp. (in: bacteria); assembly: GCA_025450955.1. GTDB lineage: Bacteria > Myxococcota_A > Polyangia > Palsa-1104 > Palsa-1104 > JANWLJ01. Next base: position 874 of record JANWLJ010000323.1, read on the forward strand.
GGGCTGCCGGGCCTCAGGCTGTGGGTCGGCTCGCGGATGTACCGCGGCGACGACATCTATCTGTTCGACTACTGGCCGCTCGACAACCTGAACACCGTCGGCGCGGGCGCGTCGTATCAGCGGCGCAAATTCGAGGTCGCGCTGCACGCGGGGCTGAACCGCCTCGACGATCTGTTTCAGTACGAGACGCTTGAGGTGCCGCCGCGCGGGCTCGGGCCGGCCGGTCAGTCGACGGTGCTCGATCGGCCGCGCTTCGTCGCCTCGCTCAAGCTGACCCAGCAGTTCGGCAATTTTCCCGGCGCCAAGGTGTCGCTCTACGGCGAGGTCCACGTGCTGCCGTCGGGCGAGTACACCGATCCGACCACAAGGGCCAAGACGCCGCTGCCGGCCGATCTCGGCTGGGTGGCGGGCGCGCAGCTCGGCGGCTGGCTGAGGCCGTACGTGTTTTTGAATTTGTGGCTGCGGGTGGCGGGAGGCCTCGCGGCCTACGGCGAGCTGACGGTGCCGACTGGTCTCGATCCGACCCGCAAGGTCACCGATGCGCGCGAGGTAGTGGGCGCGCTCTCGGCCAACTGGGAGTCGAAGCACGTCGGGGTGATGCTCGGCGCCTACGTGCGCCGCTTCAATGACGCCGGGCCCGGGCCCTACACCCCGGCGAGCTACACCGAAGGAATCATCGCGGTGCGGCCGCACGTCTATTTGAGCGAATACTTTCACACCGCGGTCGAGCTCTCGTATCAGGCGCGGCAGGCCGACGGCGTCGACTTCGTCGCCAACCGGGTGCTCACGCCGCAGGTGTTCCGCTTCTCGGTGCTGCCGCTGGTCGCGCCGCTCGGGCGCGGCACCTACAGCCGGCCGCAGATCTATCTCATCTACACGGTATCGGTGATGAACAACGACGCGCGGATCGCGCTCTACGATCCCACCGACTTTCGCTATTCGAACGGCGTAGTCCACTACATTGGAACGGGTGTCGAATGGTGGTTCAACTCAAGTTATCGATAATCGCGCTCTGTGCCGCGCTGGTGGTGACCGGCTGCGGCGGCGCCGGCGCGGTCGATGCCAATTGGAAGACCACCTCGGGGCAGACCGGGGATTGGCGCGACGAGGTGATCTATCAGCTCCTGGTCGATCGGTTCGCCGACGGCGATCTGAATAACGATCTGCACGTGGTGCCGCACGCGCTCGGCCTTTATCAGGGCGGCGACTGGCAAGGAGTGATCGATCACCTCGACTATCTGCAGACGCTCGGGGTCACCGCGCTGTGGATCTCGCCGGTGGTGCGCAACCTCGAGACCGACGCCAACTTCGACGCCTATCACGGCTACTGGCAGCAGGACTTCGAGCACGTCAATCCCCACTTCGGCGATTTGGCCAAGCTGCGTGAATTGGTCCAGAAGGCGCACCAAAAAGGCTTCAAGGTGATTCTCGATATCGTCACCAATCACGTGGCGCAGCTTTTCTATTACGACATCAACGGCAACGGATCCCCCGACGATAACGTGTATGGCGCCGGCTGCGGCGAGCAGCCGCCGGCCGATCAGCAGGCCTGCCCCACTCCGCCGGTCATCACCCACGTGACCGAATACGATCCCGATTACGATCCGCAAGGCGTGCGCGGCTACACCTCGCTCGGCTTCTCCGGGCCGGCGCCGATCCGCTGGATCTACGACGCGGCGATCGATCGCGAGCCGACCGCGCCGGGACAAAACGCCGGGATGGCGCCGGCGGCACAATTCGGGTTTCAGCGCGACGACTGGTATCACCGCAAAGGACGGATCACCAACTACGGCGACCGCGAGCAGGTGCTGACCGGCGACTTTCCGGGCGGGCTGAAAGATCTCGCCACCGAGCGGCCCGACGTCCAGGCGGCGCTCACCGCGGTATTCGCCAAGTGGATTCAAGCCGCCGACTTCGATGGGTTCCGCATCGATACGCTCAAGCACGTCGATCATCCATTCTGGCAATACTTCTGTACCCACATCCGCGAATATTGCGCCGGCAAGACCCAGATCGCCGATCCGCTCCAGCCGGACAAGCCGAACGCGATCGTGCCGCCGCTTTCGGTGCCGAAACAGAAGTTCTTCATGTTCGGCGAGTCGTTCGACGGAGACGACACGCTCAACGGCAGCTACACCCAGAACCAGGAGGTCGACTCGACCTTCTATTTCTCGCAAAAGTTTTCGGTGTTCGACGCGGTGTTCAAAAACGGCGGGCCGACCCGCGCGATCGAGGACCAATTCAAGCGCAAGCAGATGCTCTATGCGCAGGTGCCGAACACCGATGGGATCGGAATCGCGTCGACGCAGGCGATGGTCAACTTCCTCGACAACCACGACGTGCCCCGGTTCCTGTTCGATAAACCGTCGCTCCCGGCGCTCTACAACGCGCTCGCCTATCTATTTACCGAGGACGGGATTCCCTGCGTTTATTACGGCACCGAGCAGGAGTTTTCCGGCGGCAACGATCCCACCAACCGCGAGCGGCTGTGGGACACGGGCTTCCGCACCGACGGGGCGACCTTCCAGTACATCCAGAAGCTGATCAAGATCCGCAAGGCCTACTCGCCGCTTCGCCGCGGCGATCTCACCATCACCTGGTCGACCGACCACGTCGCCAACGAGGAGGACGCCGGGATCTTCGCCTTCGAGCGCAATGACGGCGGCAAGAAGGCGCTGGTGGTCTTGAACACCTCGGACAAGCAGACCTCGGAGACCTCGACCATTCAGACCGGCGGCAACCCGATGACCACCAGCTTCCCCGCCGGCACCGAGCTCACCGACGTGCTAGAGCTCGACGGCTCGGCCGCGACCTCGACGATCACCGTCGGAGCGGCCGGCGCGCTCACCGTTCAGGTCGCCTCGCGCGGGGCGAAGATCTACGTTCCTTCGGGCGACGTGGTCCCGCTGCCGTAGACTTGCAAGATGGCCACCGTCTCCATCCGCCACCTCGGCAAGGACCACGGCGCGACGCCGGTGCTCGGCGACGTGTCGCTCGAGGTGGCCGACGGCGAGCTCCTGGTGCTGGTCGGCCCGTCGGGCTGCGGCAAGTCGACGCTGCTCCGCTGCGTGGCCGGGCTGGAGACCCTCACCCGCGGCACCATCGCCGTCGGCGGCGTCGATGTCTCGACGGCCGAGCCGCGCGATCGCGACCTGGCGATGGTGTTTCAGAGCTACGCGCTCTACCCGCACCTGACCGTGCGCGAGAACCTCGCCTTCGGGCTCAAGATGCGCAAGGTGGCGCCCGACGAGATCGCGCGCCGGGTCGCCGAGGCGGGCGCGATGCTCGGGCTCGACGGGCTCTACGACCGCAAGCCCGGCCAGCTCTCGGGCGGGCAGCGCCAGCGGGTGGCGATGGGGCGGGCGGTGGTGAGGAGGCCCAAGGCGTTTCTCTTCGACGAGCCGCTGTCGAACCTCGACGCGTCTTTGCGCGGGCAGATGCGGGTCGAGCTGATGCGGCTTCACCAGAAGCTGTCGGCGACGATGATCTACGTGACCCACGATCAGGTCGAGGCGATGACGCTCGCCGATCGGATCGCGGTCCTGTCGAAGGGCGCGCTCATGCAGGTGGGGCCGCCGGGCGAGCTCTATGGGCGGCCGGCCAACCTGTTCGTGGCGCGCTTCATCGGCACCCCGGAGATGAACGTCCTCGACGCCGGCCTGGCGCGCGCGGCGGGGCTGACCGGGGAGCTCGGGCCCGAGGTGCGGCACGTCGGCGTGCGCGCCGAAGCGGTGACGCTCGGTCGCGCGCAGGCGGTGATCGGCGAGGGCCCGAGCGCGCTCGTCGAGGTGGTCGAGCAGCTCGGCTGGGAGGCGCTGGTGCACGTGACGGTGGGCGGGCTGCGCCTGACCGCGCGGGTGGTGGCGGGCGAGGCGCCGCGGCCGGGCGATCGGGTGCGGGTCACGCTCGACGAGAGCGCGCTGCACCTGTTCGACGCCGGCGAGGCGCGGCTCGAGCGTGCGGCGCCGAGGCGGGAGCGGGCGTGAAGCGGACGGGGGCGGCGTGGGCGATCCCGCTCGCGCTCGGGATCGCGACCACCGTCGGGCTTTGCGGCTCGCTCGCAAACGCGACGCCGACCCGGGTGGTGATCTGGCACGTCTACCGCGCCAAAGAGGAGCGCGCGCTCGAGCGCTGCGCCAAGATCTATTCGGCAAAACATCCCGGGGTGGTGATCGATCCGGTGGCGGCGCCGTTCGACGGATTTTCCGCCAAGCTCGAGGCGGCCATCCCGCGCGGCAACGGCCCCGACCTGTTCATCGGCGCGCACGAGTCGCTCGGCGAGTGGGCCAAGGCGGGCCTGATC
>JANWLJ010000324.1 GCA_025450955.1 Polyangium sp. (in: bacteria)
CGCCCACGAGGTGCGAAATCCGCTCGGCGGGATGGAGCTGTACGCGGGCCTCCTTCGCGACGAGCTCGGGCCGGGCGACGAGCGCTATCCGCACGTGCAGAAGATCGAGCGCGAGCTCGAGCACCTGAAGATCATCGTCTCGGATTTTCTCGAATACGCGCGCCGCCCCAAGCCCGAGCTGAAGGCGCGTGACGTCGCCGAGCTGGTCGCCGAGGTGCGCGATCTCGCGCTCGCCGAGGCGGGACCGCAAAAGGTCGAGGTCGCGCTCGCGGTCGAGCCGGCGCACGCCGCCTGCGACGCCGGGCAGCTCCGCCGCGCGCTCCTCAACCTGGCGAAAAACGCGGTGCAGGCCTGTGCCGGCGGCGGCGGCCGGGTCACGCTCGGCTGCGCGCGGCTCGGCGGCGAGGTGGTGGTGACCGTGCGCGACACCGGCCCGGGGATCGAGCCCGAGCGCGTCGACAAAATCTGGACCCCGTTTTTCACCACCAAGCAGAGCGGCACCGGGCTCGGCCTCGCCTTCGTGCGCGACATCGCGCGCGACCACGGCGCCCGGCTCGAGGTCCAAAGCCGCGCGGGCGAAGGCACCACCTTTACCTTCGCGCTGCCCGAGGCGACCTGAGGCGCATGGCGACCATCCTCATCATCGACGACAACGAGACCATCCGCGAGGGGCTCGCCCACGTGGTCAAGAAGATGGGTCACGTCGCGATCGCGGCGGCGAGCGGCAAAGAGGGCGTCGAGCGCTTCCGGACCGAGCGCGCCGACTTCGTCATCACCGATCTCAAGATGGAAGGCCTCGGCGGCGTCGAGGTGCTAAGAGCGGTGCGCGAGCTCGATCCCGACTGCCCGGCGATGATCATCACCGCCTTCGGCACCGTCGAGACCGCGGTCGAGGCGATGAAGCTCGGCGCGTTCGACTTCCTCATCAAGCCGTTCGCGCCCGAGGTGGTGCGCCTCAAGGTCGAGCGCGCCCTCGAGCTGCGGGCGGCGCGCCGCGCCAAGGGCCGTCTCGAAGCGGAGAACGCCTATCTCCGCGGCGAGGAGTCGCGCAACTTCGGCGAGCTCATCGGCTCGACCGAAGCGATGCGCCGGGTGTTCGCGATCGTCGAGCGGGTCGCGCCCACCGACACCTCGGTCGCGATCTACGGCGAGTCGGGCACCGGCAAAGAGCTGGTCGCGCGCGCCATCCACACCCGCTCCCGCCGCAGCGCCGGGCCCTTCATCAAGGTCAACTGCGGCGCGCTCGCCGAGAGCCTCCTCGAGAGCGAGCTGTTCGGCCACGAGAAGGGCGCGTTCACCGGCGCGATCAAACGCAAGCTCGGCCGCTTCGAGCTCGCCGACGGCGGCACCCTGTTTCTCGACGAGATCGGCGACATCTCGCCGGCGCTCCAGACCAAGCTGTTGCGGGTGATTCAGGAGCGCGAGTTCGAGCGGGTCGGCGGCGAGACCAGCCTCAAGGTCGACGTGCGGGTGGTCTCGGCGACCAACAAAGATCTCGCGCGCGAGGTCGCCGAAGGCCGCTTCCGCGAAGATCTCTACTATCGCCTGCAGGTGGTGCCGATCGCGATTCCGCCTCTGCGCGAGCGCAAAGAAGATCTGGCGCCGCTCGTCGAGCACTTCATCGCTCTCCTCGCGCCGCGCACCAATCCGAAGGTGCGGGCGATCTCCGACGCCGCGCTCGCGCGTCTCTACGCCTGGAAATGGCCGGGCAACGTGCGCGAGCTCGGCAACGTGATCGAGCAGGCGCTGGTGTTCACCGACGGCGAGACCATCGCGCCCGACGCGCTGCCCGAGGCGCTGCGCGGTGAGTCGCCACGTCCGGCGGCGGGCGATCTGTCGGTGCCGACCGGCGATCTGCCGCTGCCCGAGCTGCTCGACGACCTCGAGCGCCAGCTCATCCTCAAAGCCTTCGGCAAGGCCAAGGGGGTCAAGACCGAGACCGCACGGCTGCTCGGAATCAAGACCAGCGCGCTTTACTACAAGCTCGAAAAGTATGGGATCAGCTAGCCGCGGCCGCGAAAAACTGAGGGTGGGCGGACGTGGTTGCCCTGTTTCGACGCAGGGTTCGGTGGCCCTTTTCCGCGGCACGCGCGTTGCTTAAACTCGGGTTCGCGATGTCCTCTTTCGGCCAGCTCCGGTTCGCGCTCACCGCCGTCGCCCTCCTCGGGACCCTGGCGCTGGCCGCGCCCGCGCACGCCGACGCGCTCTCGGAGGTGCGTGGACGCGCCGCCCAGGTGACCCGCCTCGAGAATCAGCGCGCCCAGCTCGACGGGCAGCGCACCGTGCTCGAGCGGGAGAGCCAGGCGCTCTCGAGCGAGATCGATCGCCAAAAGGCCGAGCCCGCCGGTCTCCGTCGCGACGCGCGCCTGCAAGAGCTGCTCGCGGCCCAGAAGACCCAGGCCGATGCGCTGCAAAAAGAGGCGGGCGCGCTGCGCGCCGGCGTCTCCCAGCTCACCTCGGCCCGCCGCGCGCTCGTCGCCGCCTGCGATCGCGCGCTCGGGGCGAGCCTGCCCGAGGCGCAGCGGCTCGAGCTGTCGCGGCTGCGCACCGCCCAGGTGACGCTCTTGGCGATGCCGTCGTCCCCCGGCTCGTCGGCGCCGGCGGTGAACCCAACCGTGTCCATCGATCCGCTCGACGGCCCGCGCGAGCTGACGGAAAAGGCCGACCTGCTTCGCGACTCCGAGGACAAGCTGCGCCGCGAAGTGGAGCGCATCTCGGCGCGCATCGACGACGTCGAGCGGCGCCGCCACCTGCGCGAGCGCGCCGGCGCGGTCGACGAAGACTGGTTCGGCGAGTCGACCTCCGATCGCAAGGTGGCGCGCGCCTCGACCAGCCACACCAGCACCACCAGCGACGGCCAGAGCGCCGCGAACACGCCGTCGGCCGCGAGCGGCGGCGCTCCTCCGCCCGGCGGCGGCACCCCGACCGTGGGCGGCAGCCTCGGCTCCCCTTCGGGTGGAGGCAGCGGCGCGACGCCGACCGGCAGCTTCGGCGGCGACATGCGCACCGACACCACCGTGCTGCGAAACCTGGTCGATCCCGCCACCCTCGACGAGCTGCGCCGCTCGGGCGACTCGGACGACCTCGACCGCCAGGTGCGCGCGCTCAAGCGGGCGCAGGGCGAGCTCAAGGGGCTGGCCGGCGATCTCGAAAAGCGCGCCCGCACCCTCTCCACCCGCGCCGACCAGCTCAAGAACCGCAAGTAGGCGTCGAGCGCTGCCCTCTTTCGCCTCGTGATATGGTGCTCGCGTGCACGGAGTCGTCCTCCTCGCCGTCCTCAAGCTGACGCTGCAGCTCGAGGTCGGGCCCGAGTGGGACTCGAACGCCAACCGCGCCGAGCTGGTTCAGGGCGCCGCCAACGTCGACACGCCCACCGCCTCGTTTTTGGTGCGCTCGACGGCCGCCGGCGCGCTCGCCTGGCGTCACGGCAGAAACGCGCTGCGGCTCTCCGGAGTCCTCGGCGGCAAGGTCTTCTTCAACCCGGCGGTGCAGGATCAGAACGTCCTCGTCGGTCAGCTCGCCGCCGAAGATCGGGTGCGGGTCGCGAGATGGCTCCAGCTCGGTCTCTCGACCGACTACTACGACGCTGGCCAACAGAACGCGACGCCGCCCTGCGCGGCTGCGGGCTGCAACCGCCACCGCGACTTTCGCTCCGGCCAGGCGCTCGCGCGGCTGGTCTTCGTCGACGATCCCGGCGAGCTCACCCTGTTCGGCGGCTATCGCGGCTTTCAGTGGAAGCCCGACCCGAGCTTCGATTTCCAGGCCGGCCAGGCCACCCTGCTCGCGGCGATCCACCTGACCGCCGGCGCCGAGCACCAGCACGAGTTCGATCTTTCGGTCAGCTATCACTTCGAGCGCCGCCTGTACCAAAGCGTGCCCGAGGTCGACATCTGCGCGCCGTCTCAGCCGCTGACAGATATGTGCCTGGCGCCCGCCTCGGGTGAGCGCGCCGACTGGTTTCACGAAGGCTCGGTCGAGCTGAGCTGGCTGAGGTGGGTGCTGCTGAGCGCCGCCTACGGGCTCCAGCTCAATCAGTCGAACAGCTTCGGGCAGTCGCTTTTGCGCCACCTGTTCACCCTCAAGGTCGCGGCGCGGCTGCCCTGGCAGCTCTACCTCACGCTCAAGGGCCAGCTCCTCGTCACCAAATATCTCGACCCGATCCTGCTCGACCAGCAGGTGAGCAGCCAGACCTTCATCAGCATCGAAGACGAGAACCGCAACGCCTTAATCGTCGATCTCGACCGGCCGATTGGCGAGACCGGGCTGGCGGTCGACGCGCGCTATTCGCTCTACACCAACGAGCTGTCGGCGAGCCCGGTCTCCTTCTTGCGGCAGGTCGTCTATCTGGGCATAACTTATCGGGCGAAGACGCGGTGATCCGGTGGTCCGACCAATAACCCTCGAACAGGATTGCGCATTCCGGGAAGGCCGGGGCCGCGGCCGCGTAACACGGCCCAGAGGATCGACACCGGTAAGATGGCCATCCAAGAAAACAGCGAGCGGGCGCCGATGAGCCGGGTCCGTCCGTCGCGACCGCTGCCGGCGCCGTCGGTGAGCGAGCCGAGCGACGAGGACCTGCTCCGCTATCTCGACGGCGCGATGACGCCCGGCGAACGGATCGTCTTCGAGGCGCGACTGGAGACGAGCCCGCTCGCGACCGCTCGCCTCGAGATGCTCGCCTCCGCCCTGTCCGAAAACGGCTGGCCCGCCGACCACAAACCCGGCCGCGCCTAGCCGTCGCCTGGACTCCCACCGCCCACAATTGGTGGCATGGACGATGCTATTAACGGCCAGCCAAGAGCTGGAGCATTCGCGATGCGTGTCCTACCCGTGATTTTGTTTTCCTTTTTTGCTACCGCGGCGGTCGCCGGAGAGGCTACTCCCGCAGCCACGCCGGCGACAGCGGTCGCCAGCGAGGGGGCCAGTCAACCACAGCTCAAGTCCGTCGGGCGCCTCAACGTCAACACCGCCACCCGGCGCGAGCTGTCCGCGGTTCCCGGCCTCGATCCCGTCGCGATCGAAGCGATCCTCGAGGCGCGCACCACCTCCCCCATTTCGGACCTCGCCCGGATCGCGCCGATCACCGCCCAAGCGCGCCTGCACCTCAAGACCGAAGGCCCCTCGAACTTCTACCGGGTCCTGCAGCTCCCGCTCGAGCGCCTCGATCCGGTCTCCGCCTCCTCCGTCTCCCGTCGCTAACCGCCCCACACGTTCGAGGCCGTCAGTCTGCTCGCGCGGCCCTCCGCGCGGTGGGGGGAGGCTCACGCGGCGGTGCCCGCGAGTGGGACGGGCAGGTCCCCCTAAAAAAGAAAGCCCCGCCGAAGCGGGGCTCTCTGGTGTTGCCGTGTTCGGGTGACGGGGCGAGCTAC
>JANWLJ010000325.1 GCA_025450955.1 Polyangium sp. (in: bacteria)
CACCGTGACCGCCAGGCCCGCTCGGCCGAGCGCCTCCGAGAGCTCCTCGCGGCCAGCCAGCGCGCGCGCGACCAGCATCGGTCCCGACCATCCGGCGGCGAGGATCTCTTCGGCGAGCGCGGCGCCTCCCTGGGTCGCGATCAGATCCGCGGTCACGCCTCGCTCCTCGAGCCGGCGGGCGGTCGCCTCTCCGATGGCGGCGAGCTTGATCCCGGCGAGCGCGCGCGCGTCGCGGCCGAGGGCGGTGAGCGCGCCGAAGAGAGCGTCGACGGCGTGGACGCTGGCGAGCGCGATCGCGCGCAGCTCGTCGAGCTTGCCGAGCGCCTGCTTGATCGCGGAGAAGCACGGCACCACCTGAAGCGGCGAGACCGTCACCAGCTCGGCGCCGTCGTCCTCGTCGCCGGGCGCGAGCTCGCCTGCGCGGGTGGCGAGGAGGAGGATGCTCCTGCCAAAGAGCGGGCGGCGATCGAACCAGGCGATCTTTTCGCGCAGCCGCACCACCTCGCCGACGATGGTGAGGGCGGGCGGGCGCAGCTCGGCCTCGGCGGCGCGCGCGACGATGGTGCCGAGCGTGGCCTCGAGCGTGCGTTGGCCGGGCAGCGTGCCGCGCTCGACGATCGCGACCGGCTCGTCGGGCGAGCGGCCGGCGGCGAGCAGTCGCCGCACCACTTCACCGAGCCTACTCACGCTCATGTAGAGCACCAGCGTGCCGGCGCCGCGCGCGACCGCGTCCCAATCGATCCGCGATCCGGGCCGCGGCGGATCTTCGGCCTCGTGCCCGGTGGCAAACGCGACCACGCCGGAGAGCCCGCGATGGGTGACGGGAATGCCGGCGTAGGCGGGGGCGGCGATCGCGGCGGTCACGCCCGGAACGACCTCGAACGCAATGTTCGCCGCGGCCAGCGCTTCGGCCTCTTCGCCGCCGCGTCCGAAGACGAACGGATCGCCGCCCTTGAGGCGCACCACGAGCTGCGAGCGCCCCCGCTCGACGAGCAGGCGGTTGATCTCCTCCTGCGCGCCGTACGGGCCCGAGCGGCGCTCCGGCCGGACGATCACCTCGGCGGCGAGCGGCGCCTCGTCGAGGAGCGCGGGATTGACCAGGTGATCGGCGATCACCAGCTCGGCGCGCCTCAGGCAGGCCAGACCGCGCACCGTGATGAGGCCGGGATCGCCCGGCCCCGCGCCGACGAGGTAGACCTTGCCCGCCATGGTTCAGCCCACCTTAGCATGCGCGCTTTACTCGCGGGCGGAGGTCCGCTATATCGACGAGGGTGCACTCGATGAAACGATCGGCGCGCCAGTTGTCCTTTATCGCGCTCGGGGTATTGATGAGCTGCAGCCACGGGAGCGCGAACGCCAAGACCACCCGAGCGCCCGGCGCGCAGGTGATCTTCGCCAGCGCGGCCGGCGAGCTCAAGGTCGAGGTGGAGGTGGCGCGCACCGAGCCGGAGCAGCGCCGCGGCCTGATGTTCCGCCAGAAGCTCGCGGCGGGTCACGGGATGCTGTTCCCCTACGCCCATCCGCAAAAACTCTCGTTCTGGATGAAGAACACCTATATCCCGCTCGATATGATCTTCATCGACGGCAATAAGCGGGTCGCCTATATCGAAGAGAATGCCGAGCCGCTCACCTTGAAGCCGCGCGGCCCCGACGGGCCGACCCAGTTCGTGCTCGAGGTGCCGGGCGGGTGGTCGCGCGCGCACGGCGTCGGTCCCGGGCTCGCGGTCCGTTTTGTCGGTGTGGATTAATCGATTATAAGGAGATTCGAATGCGGACCTTTACCGCCCTTTCACTCTGCTTCGCGCTCGCGACGCCCGCGCTCGCGGACACCTCGGCGAGCGACCCGATCCCCGATCACAGCATCACGCTCGAGCAGGCGGAAAAGGGGCTCAAGGGCGCAGGGCCGCTCGAGGCCAAGCTCGAGATCGAGCAGGGCGGAAAGCCGCTCGGAACCTTCACCTGCGCGCTGTTCTCCGACCAGACGCCGAAGACGGTGGCCAACTTCGTCGGCCTCGCGCGCGGCAGTCGCCCATTCAAAGATCCCAAGACCGGCCAATGGGTGAAGCGGCCGTTTTATGACGGGCTCACCTTTCATCGGGTGATCCCCGAGTTCATGATCCAGGGCGGCGACCCCGCGGGTAACGGGCGCGGCGATCCCGGCTATTCGTTTCCCGACGAGATCGTCGATTCGATCAAAATGGATAAACCCGGGCTGTTGGCGATGGCCAACCGCGGACCGAACACCAACGGCTCGCAGTTCTTCATCACCGAGAAGGCCGCCCCGTGGCTGAACGGCCACTTCAGCATCTTTGGGAGCTGCGAGCCGGTGTCGCTCGAGGAGCAGATCGCGCGGGTGCCGCGCGGCGCCGGCGATCGGCCGACCGAGCCGGTGGTGATCAAGAAGGTCACCATCTCGCACGCCCACACCCACGGCGCTCACAAAAAGAAGTGACCCGGGCGTTCAAGAGCGCGCTCGCCTGCGCCGCGATCCTCGTCGCGGGTCAAGCGGCCTTCGCCGATGCGGCCCGTTACCGATCGCCGGCAGGCTCGTTTACGATCCCGTCCGGCTGGAAGGCGGAAAAAGCCGCCGACGTGACCGGCGACGCGCAGCTCGCGGTCCGGCTGGTGGCGCCGCCCTCCTCGCGCCGGCCGATCGTGAGCGCGACGGTGCTGGTGAGCGCGCGGCGGATCGGCGAGGCCGCGCTCGAGAGCCAGGCGGGAAGCTGGCACGCCGCGCACCTGAGAAATCGCGTCGCCTGGGGCATGCGCTCGGCGGGCGGGCTGCCGCGCGATCTGTTGCGCCTAGACGGGCGGCGCGCGATCCGCTATCGCGATCAGGTCGGCTCGGCGCTCGGCGCGAGCGAGCAGACCTTCACCTGCCTCATCGCCTCGGGCCACCTCGCCTGCGTGGTCATTTCGGCCGAGCCGAGCGCGCGCGACGCGGTCGATCAGCTGAGCGCCAAGCTCCTCGCTTCGCTCTCGCTGCGCTAGCCGAAGATCTAGCCGCTCTTTTTTTGCTCGTCGTCGTCGACGGCGCGGGCGCCCGGCTCGCGCTTCTGCCGCTTGACCGCCATGCGCCCGATCTTGAGGTCGGGCTTGACGCCGCCGACCGCCTCGTCGTTCGGGATGAAACGGATCTCGGTCTTGATCTCGAACGAGAGCGAGGTGAGGAGCTTCTGCAGCTCGCCCGAGACGTTGACCGTCTCGAGGAAGTTGTGCAGCTCCTTGCCGACGACGCGAAACAGCTCGTCCTTCGACGCCGCCGCCTGCTGGATGAGGTAGTTGGTGATGTCCTTCGGCAGGTGGAAATCGGAGGCGAGCTTGCGGATGCCCTCCTCGGTGGTGAACACCGCGCCGAGCCCGGCGTAGAAGGTGCGGCGCACGATATCGGGGATGAACTGATCGAGCCTGCCCCGCCGCTCGCGCTCCTCGCGCGGCTCCGACTCGGGCGGCATCGCGCCAAACGGCGACGGTGGCGGCGGCGACGAAGCTGACGGGGGCGGCGGCGAGGCGGCCGCGGCCGGATCGCTCTCGGCGGGTTTCACCGGCTCCTCCGTATCCTCACCGTCCATCGCGCCCATCCTCCTACTTTACATCTGGTGCTACACTTTGTCGCGTGAAGGCGCAGGCGGAGGTCAGGCCCGAGCTCGGGATTGCGCGGCCTTTGCCGTCGAGCCAGGCGCCGGTCGGCCGCCCGCCGCGCGGTTTCACCCGCTTCCTCATCGCCTACTTCGTCACCTTCCGCATCGTGCTCAGCTATCTCTCGCTCAAGGTGCAGTCGCGCTTTCGCTCGCCCGCCTCGCTCGAGGGGCTCACCCGCAAGAAGAACCTGCGTAACGCGCGCCGGATCCATCGCACCATTTCTCGGCTGCAAGGGCTGTTCATCAAGGTCGGGCAGCTCATTTCGATCATGACCAACTTTCTGCCCGAGGAGTTTCGCGCCGAGCTCGAAGGGCTTCAGGATCAGGTGCCGCCGCGGCCGTATGCCGATATCGAGCGCCGGCTGCGCGAGGAGCTCGGCAAGCCGCCCGGCGAGCTGTTCGTCGAGCTCGAGGAGCGGCCGGTGGCCTCGGCGTCGATCGGCCAGGTCCACCGCGCCCGGCTTCCGAGCGGCGAGGCGGTGGCGGTCAAGGTGCAGTACCCGGACATCGAGGAGATCGTCCGCATCGATCTGCGCGCGCTCAAGCGGATCTTCCGGGTGATCTCCTGGTTCGTCCCCTACAAGGGGCTCGACGGCATCTATCGCGAGATCCGCGACATGATCCTCACCGAGCTCGACTTCCACGCCGAGGCCGACAACGTCGAAAAGATCGCCGCGCATTTCCTCGGCCGCCGCGATATCGCGTTTCCGGCGGTGCGGCGCGAGCTGTCGACCGGGCGCGTGCTCACCACCGACTGGATCGACGGGGTCAAGGTCTCCGACCGCACCCGCCTGGTCGCGCTCGGCGTCGATCGCGGCGCGCTCGCCCGCAAGGTGGTGACCGCCTACTGCCAACAGATCTTCACCGACGGCGTCTACCACGCCGATCCCCACCCGGGGAACTTGATGGTCAAGCGCGCGCCGTCGGGCGAGGTGACGGTGGTGTTCATCGACTTCGGCGCGGTCGCCGAGGTCTCGCCGCGCATGCGCCGCGGCATCGCCGATCTGATTCAGGCCGCGCTCGCCCGCGACACGCCGCGGCTGGTGCAGGCGATGAAGGAGATGGGCTTCATCGCCCGCGGCGCCGACTCGGCGATCTTCGACAAGGTGATCGACTATCTGCACCAGAAGTTTCAGGAGGAGATCCACCTCGAGAGCTTCTCGCTCAAGGACGTGAAGTTCGATCCGGAGAAGTCGCTCGCCAACCTCGCCGACCTCAGGCGGATGGACGTCTCGCTCAAGGATCTCGCCGAGCACTTTCACGTGCCGAAGGAGTGGATCCTCCTCGAGCGCACGGTGCTCCTGCTCATGGGGCTGTGCACCGAGCTCGATCCCACGCTCAATCCGATGGAGGTGATCCGGCCCTATCTCGAGGAGTTCGTCCTCGGCAAGGACCGCGACTGGTCGATGTTCCTCGTCGACACCACCAAGGACATCGCCGGCAGCGTCTTGTCCTTGCCGAGCGAGATCAAGAAGGTGCTGCAGAAGGCGCAGCGCGGCGAGCTCGAGGTGCGCTTTCGCGGCATCGACGAGCACGCGCGGCTGATCTACGCGCTCGGCCACCAGATCATCTACGCCGCGCTCGGCATCACCGGCGGCGCGTTCGCGATGGTCTTCGACGGGCGCCACGAGGTCGCGCTGGCGCGCTACGCTTGGTACGCGGCCGGCGCGTTCGCCGCGCTGCTCGGCGGCTCGCTCCTATCGACCCGCGCCCGCCTGCGACGCCGCCGCCTTTGAGCGCGCCTAGCTAACGATCGGCGAGCAGCCGCCGGCGCACCTGCTCGACGCCGCGGAGCGCATCATTGACGCGCGAATCCTCGAGGGCCACGCCATTCCAGGCGCGCAGCGCGGCCGGCGCGTCGTCGGCGAGCGCGAAGCCGATCCCGCGCTCGTAGCGCTCGGTCACATCCGCCGCGTGCCGCGCGAGCGCGCGACGAAACGCGAGCAGCGCCCGACCGTACTCGCGCAGCTTGCCGCGCGAAGCGTCTCCGCCGGCGCGCGCGAGCTCGCTCCCCTGCCGCGCGGCGAACGGATCGCGCAGCTCGCGCTGATCGATCCGCGCGTCATCTTGGGCAAACGGATTCATCAGCTCGTCGCCCGCGAACGCGTCCTGCCCGAGCTTGGGCGAGCGCGCGTCCGAGTGCGGCACCGGCGCGGCCGGCTGCGACTTCTGCATCGACTCGAGCACCTCGAGCTCCGCCTTCGCCTTGTCGACCCAGCGCTGCTCGTCGGGCCGCTTCTCCATCGCGATGTAGCGACGGAAGGCCTCGATCGCGCCCGGCACGTCGCCCTCGGCCTTGAGCGCCTGGGCCAGACCATAATAAGGATCGGGATCGTCGGGCCGGAGCTTGATGTAGCGGCGATACGCGGTCGCCGCCTCGGCGCGCTGGCCGCTCTTGCGGAGCGCGTGGGCGAGGTTGTACCAGCCGAGCGCGAAGTTGGGATCGCGGGTCACCGCTTTCTGAAACGACTGCGCCGCCTCGGGATAGCGCTTGAGCCCGAAGTAGACGCTGCCGAGATCGTTCTTGAGCTCGACGTTTCCCGGATCGGCCTCGATCGCTTTTTGATATGCGCCCACCGCCTCGTCGAGCTTGCCCGCCTGGCGCAGCCGATCGGCGTCCGCTTTCAAATTGGCCGCATCCGCGCGCGGCGCGGTCGCGCTCGGCGTCACCGCGGGGCTCGCCGCCTCATGCGCCGCCGGAGTCGCGCGAGCCGGCTCGTGCGCGCTCGCGGTCGCCGGGGTGCGCGCGCCCTCGAGCCGCGCCAGCTCCGTTTTCGCCTCGGCTACGAAGCGCGCTTTTGCCGGCGAGGTCTCGAGCGCGATGTACTTCTGATAGGCGGCGATCGCCCCCGCCTTGTCGCCGAGCCCTTCGAGCGACGCGCCGAGCCCGAAATAGGGATCGGTCTTCTCCGGATGGAGCGCGATATAACGCCGATAATAATCGGCCGCGTCGGCCCACTCGCGCTTTTGCCGAAACGCGTAGGCCAGCTTGTAATAACCCTCGCCGTAATCGGGAATGCGCGCGACGCCGATCTTCAGCTCGTGGATCGCGTCGTCGTAGCGCTTGGTTTTGAACGCGGCGAGCGCGTAGGCGTCGTACGCCTTGGCGTCGTCGGGGTGCGCTTCGATGGCGCGAGCGAGCTCATCGAGCGGATCGGCGACGGCCGGCCGCGCGAACGCGACCACGGCGAAAGTGGCGAGGAGGAGGAACGCAGCGCGCATGGCGGGATGCTAACACGCCCGCCCGCCGCCGCCGAAATCGCGGTTATCGAAATGCGCTCAGAGGCGCTCGATGATGGTGCAGGTCGCCTGGCCGAAGCCGATGCACATCGTCTGCAGGCCATACTTGACGTCGCGCTTCTCCATCTCGTGAAGCAGCGTGACCATCAGCCGCGCGCCCGAGCAGCCGAGCGGATGGCCGAGCGCGACCGCTCCGCCATTGACGTTGACGTTGTCCATCTTCCAGCCGAGCTCGCGCGACCAGGCGATCGGCACCGTCGCGAACGCCTCGTTGATCTCGACCAGGCCGATGTCTTCCTTCTTCAAGCCCGCGCGGGCGAGCGCCTTCTGAGTCGCCGGGATCACGCCGTGGAGCATCATCACCGGATCGACGCCGGCCACGGTCATCGCCTTGACCCGCGCGCGCGGCTTCATCCCGAGCCGCTTGGCCTTCTCAGCAGACATCACCAGGAGACCCGCGGTCCCGTCCGAGATCTGCGACGAGGTGCCGGCGGTGACCACGCCCTCGGGCTTGACCACCGCTTTGAGGCCGGCGAGCTTCTCGATCGTGGTGTCGGGGCGAATCCCCTCGTCGGCGTCGAATGTGATCTCGCTCCCGTCGGGCGTCTTCACCTTGAGCGGCACGATCTCATCCTTGAACCGGCCCGATTCCCGCGCGCGCGCCGCCTTCTGGTGGCTGTCGAGCGAAAACTCCTCGCAGTCGCGCCGCGAGATCTTCCACGTCTCGGCGATCATCTCCGCCGAGGTGTGCTGCGGCACGACCGAGAAACGCTCATTGAACAGGTTCGAAAACGGAATCGCCGCCGCGACGCCCGGCACGCCCATCGCGGCGTCCGAGCCCATCGGGATGCGCGACATCGACTCGACGCCGGCCGCGATCACCGCCTCCAACGCGCCCGAGAGCACCGCCTGCGCGGCGAAGTGAAACGCCTGCTGCGACGAGCCGCACTGACGGTTCACCGTGGTGCCCGTCACCTCGACGGGAAATCCGGCCATCAGCGCGGCGGTGCGCGAGATGTTGAACCCCTGCTCGCCGATCTGGGTGACGCAGCCGGTCACCACGTCGTCGAGCTCCTTCGGATCGAGCTTGGCCCGCTCGGCGAGCGAGCGCAAAAGATAGGCGAGCAGATCGTCGGCGCGGGTGGCGGCGAGCGATCCCTTCTTCTTGCCGATGGCAGAGCGGGCAGCGGCGACGATCACGGCCTCGGGCATGGCGAGCTCCTTTGCTGGAACTTAAAGATGGTCAGACTTGCGAGCAGAATAATGACTGAGCAGTCATTCGTCAACCGCCAGCCGATCTACTACTGAAACAGGCTGGCCTCTTGCGCGACCAGATCGGTGCAGGTGGCGCCGGCGGCGAGCGGCACCGCGAGGAAGGTCGAGTCGGTGTTGGCCGACTGGGTGATCGCCGGGTTGAAGCCCGCCACCGTGCCGGTCTCCGAGTCGTCGCAGTCGCGCGGCTGCGCCCCGCCGGTCAGGTTGCGGTGACAGCCGAGCACGTTCTGATCGAGCGCGAGATCGGCGACCTTGCCCTCGATGCGCGGCCCGGGATTGGCCTGCGTCGCCGTGGCGGGAAAGAGCTGGCCGGCGAGCGTGACCGAGGTGCGGAAGTCGACGTAGATCTGATCGATGTCGTCGAAGCCGGGCGCGTTCATGGCGCCGAGCGAGGCGCCGAGCTTGCCGTCGCCGTCCTGATCGCACACGCAGCCGGTGTCGGTCGGAGCCGGCGTCGAGTTGGTGAGGCACGCGGTCGCCGCCGATCCCCCGCACAGCTTGGTGGTCATGCCCGCGCCGAAGACCGGCAGCGGATCGCTCGGGCTCGCCAGATTCGCGCCGAGCGCGATCGTGATCGGCTGCGCGTCGAAGTGCGCGCAGGTCATCGTCCCGTCGAGCGTGGCCGCCGAGGCGACCGGCTTGACCGACGAGACCAGCGCGTCGGAGGCGGTGAGGATGACCGGCATGTTGCCGCCCTTGAGCGCCACCTTCGGGATGACGATCTTGCACGGGCGCGCGGTCACCGTCGCGGAGGTGCCGCTCTGGGTGACCTCGGCGAGCAGGAGCAGCTTGGCGGTGGCGTCGGTGTTGACGATGCACGAGCTGCCGGTGCAGCCCGGGGTCACCTTGACGTTGACGTTCAGGTTGGCCTGCACGCCGTAGAGCGCGGCCAGGGTCGCGGTCTGTCCGTCGGGCTTGCAGGTGAGCGCGCCGGTGTGGCCGTCCTGGCCCATGTCCGTCGCGGTGCTCTTCGAGTTGCAGCCCGCCAAAAGCGCGGCCCCCAAGGCCACCGTCACCATCGACCGCATGTAGCTCGTCATCCTGCGCCCTCCTCGGAGAGGCACGCTAACCGCAGACTGACCGTCCGGTCAACCGGCGACCGTGTTACGCTCGCCGCGCCAGATGCGCGCGCATGCGTCGGGTCATAGGGGGCTAGACCGGCGCGGGCGCGTCGCGGTCGCGCGCTCGATCGCCGTCGCTTTGGCGCTGCTCCTTTTTTCGGCGCCCGCGCGCGCGGCGATCCCCGACGTGTTCGGTCTCGGCTCCGAGGAGTCGGCGCTCGCCGGCGCCACCGCCGCCCGGGTGCGCGACTTCACCGCCGGCTATTGGGATCCGGCCGGCCTCGCGCTCGTCGCGCATCCCGAGGCGAGCCTGGGCGTGCTCGGCTTCGGCTCGCAGCTCCAGATTCGTCGCCCCGGCGACACCCGCATCGCGCCGATCGCCGATCCGTTCGCGATCCTGGTCGGCGGCGCCGCGCCGATTCCGTTCACCGGCGTGCTCGACCATCGGCTCTTCATCGGCATCGCGCTCGCGATCGTGCCCGAGGCGCTGGTGCGGGTGATCTCGCACTCGCCCGAAGAGCCGTTCTATCCGCTCTACGACAACCGCACCCAGCGGCTGGTGGTGCTGCCGGCGCTGGCGGTGCGCCTGCCGCGCGGCCTCTCGCTCGGGATCGGCCTCAATTATCTGGCCGGTCTCGACGGTCAGGTCGCGGCCTCGCCCGGCGCCACCCGCGCGATCGAGGCGCGCGTCGACGAATCGATC
This sequence comes from Polyangium sp. (in: bacteria), assembly GCA_025450955.1. Lineage (GTDB taxonomy): Bacteria > Myxococcota_A > Polyangia > Palsa-1104 > Palsa-1104 > JANWLJ01. The sequence continues at coordinate 9,921 of JANWLJ010000325.1, forward strand.
GTCTCGCACCTCGGAGTCAACGCCGGGGTGCGCTGGCAGGCGACCGGCGCGCTCGCGCTCGCGCTGGTCTATCGCCAGGAGTTCGCGATCCCGTTTCGCACCGTCTCGCACAACGACGTCGCCGGCCAGCCGATCGATCTCGACGTCGACGCCGAGGGCCTCTACACCCCGCACGAGCTCGTGCTCGGCTCAGCGCTCACCCTTCCCCATCGGCTCACCGCCTCGCTCGATCTCGAGTGGTCTCACTGGTCCGCTTTCCGCGGTCCCTTCGTGACCGTCTCGAGCGAGCTGCCTCTGGTCGGCGCGATCGCGGCCGAGCCGCCCAAGGTCGCCTTCACCGACACCTTCGGCGTGCGCGGCGGCCTCGAGTGGCTTGCGGTGGCTCGCAGGCTCGCCGAGCTCCGGCTGCGCGCCGGCTACGGCTTCGAAACGCAAGCGGCCCCGGCGTCGCAGCCCGGCGTGACCAATCTTCTCGACGGGCCCAAGCACCGGATCGCCGCCGGCGCCGGGGTGCGCTTGGCGATCCTCGGCGGTCACCTGCGCCTCGACGTGCACGGTCAGCTCGACGTGCTCCAGTCGACGACGCTCACCAAAAAAATCGCGCCCGCCGGCTCGCAACCCGACCCCGCGAGCGCGCTCTCCGACGAGCTCCCCGACGATCCGGCCAAGCCCGCCACCCTCGGCACCCAGATCTCGAACCCCGGCTACCCGTCGATCTCCTCGGGCGGCTTCGCCTGGTCGCTCGGCGCGATGCTGACGGTGGACTACAAGTGATGCGCACCGCCCTCCTCGCCGCGCTCACGCTCGTGATCTCGGCGGCGCCGCGATCGGCGCGCGCCAACGCGCTCGACACCTTCGGCTTCTCGGCGCGTGCAGAGTCGATGGCCGGCGCGATGGCGGCCGACGCGCGCGGCTACGAGGCCGCCCATCACAACCCCGCCGGCGTCGCGCTCGCCGATTCGATCGAGGTCGGCGTCGGCTACGGCGGCGCGGTCATGGGCCTCACCATCGACGGACAGGACGCCCGCGTCACCTCCGCGCGCGGCACCTCGATCGGCCTTGCGATCCCGCTCAAGTGGCGCTCGCTCACCGTCGCGTTCGGGGTCGCGCTCTACCTGCCCGATCAGTTCGTCGCGCGCATCAAGCTTCAGCCCGCGAGCGAGCCGCACTTCGCGCTCCTCGACAACGACCTCCAGCACGTGGTCGTCACTCCGGTCCTGGCGCTGCGCTTTGGCCGCTGGCTCTCGATCGGCGCCGGCGCCACCGTGCTCGCCGACGCCTCGGGAAACGGCGTCAACTTCGACGTCGGGATCGTCTCCGGCCAAAAAGTCGGCAAGGCTTCGCTCGACGTCGGCCTGCCCTACCGCGCCGCTCCCGTCCTCGGCGTGACGGTCCTGCCTCGCCCGTGGCTGCGCCTCGGCGCCGCCTGGCGCGGCGCGATCGATCTCGGCCTCAAGCTCGACATCCTCGCCAACGTCGACATCGCCGGCGTGATCACCGGCGACACCTTCATCTCCCTGCGCGCGATCAACTTCTACACCCCGCAGAAGGTCTCGCTCGGCGCCGCGATCGATCTCGACCCGAGCCTGACCGTCTCCGCCGAGCTCGACTGGGTCGACTGGAGCGCGTTTGAGGGCGCGCTGCCCGATCTGCGCGTGCTCGCCGCGCTCGGCATCTCGCCGCCGCTCGTTCAGGCGCTGTTTCCCAGCCCGCGCTTCAATGACGTCTGGACCCCGCGGCTCGGCGCCGAGTGGCGCCACGATCTCTCCCCGCGGGTCGGCTTCTCGGCCCGCTTCGGCTACGCCTACGAGCACAGCCCGGTGCCGCCGCAGACCGGCCTCACCAGCTTCGCCGACAACGATCGCCACATCGTCGCGCTCGGCGCCGGCGTCGAGCTGCGCCGGCTGCTCTCGTTTCTACCGCGCCCGGTGCGCCTCGACGTCGCGCTCCAGCTCCACGAGCTCACCGCCCGCACCACCGTCAAAGATCCGCGGGTCTTTCCCGGCGAGGGCTTCACCTCGGGCGGATACCTCTTGCACCTCGCCACCACCTTGACGGTGAAATTTTGATGCACCTGCATCATTCCCGTCGCTGTGAATTTGATGCGTTTGCATCATTTTCGCTCTTCGGCGCGCTGCTCCTCTCGCTGGCCGGCTGCGGCTTTCAAGGCGAGCCGCCGTTTGCCGGCCGGCAAGTCCCCGGGGTCGCGCCCTGGCAGGACATAGGCCCGATCACCCTCTGCGACGGCGCCGCGC
>JANWLJ010000326.1 GCA_025450955.1 Polyangium sp. (in: bacteria)
ATGCAGATCGAGCAATTGCATCTGCACCCGCTCGTGATCTCTTCGCTCCTGAAGCGGAAGCGAACCGCGCCGCAGTGGCAGCTTCCGCTGTAGCTCTTGAAATTCGTCATCGCCGCGATCTCCTTCCGGCGCTCGCTAATCGACCGGCAGCTCGTCGGTGAGCTGCATGACCTGACGATAGCGCGCCGGGGCCTGGACGCGGATGCGCTCGAGCAGGCGAACCACCTCGGCGAAGTGGCCGAGGCGATACTCGGTCCAAACCAGCCGCACCAGCGCGTCGGGGTGGGGCCGCCCGTCGGCGAGGCAGGCCTGGAAGCGGCCGCGCGCGTCGGCGAGCTGGTGCTCGTCGAAATAGAGATTGGCGAGGCGGCAGGAATCGGCGCGCTCGGCGGGCGAGAGACGCGCGAGCGCCTTTGCGACCTGCGCCTTTCCGGCATCGCGCTCCTTCTGCCGCGCGATCGCGCCGTCGACGAGCTGGCGCACCACCACGAAGCCGTTCGAGAGCGGATAGCGCGCGAGGTACTTCTGGCCTTCGCGCAAGAGCGCGTCGTCTTCATTGAGCTGATCGTACGACGCGACGATCAGATACTCGGCCGACTCGGGGAGCTGCTCCGAGAGCGACGGCACCGGCGGCGGCGGCGCGGCCATCACCGCGCGCGCCTCGGCCACCAGCAGCCGAAAGCGACGCTCCTTTTGCAGCTTGGCGAAGCGGGCCAGACAGTCGCCGGCGAGCCGGGCCGGATCGTGGCTGGCGGCGACCTCGGCGCGCCAGCGAACAAGCGCGTCCGCGCTCGCCCGCTCCTCCCAGCCCAGCTCTTCGGGATCGCGCGGCGGCAGCTTGCGATCGAGCGCGTCGAGCGCGCGGGCGGCGTAGACGAAGGTGGGATCGTCGTCGAGCGCGAGCTCGAGGAGGTGCTGCCGCGCCTCGCCGGTCGCCTGCAGCGCGGCGCCGAACCGCTCGACCGCGCGCACGCTCCTCAGCCGCGGCCGCACCCGATAGGTGAGCTGCGCGATCGTCTCGCGCGGCATCTTCAGCCGCCGCAGGATCCGCGACTCGATCCGGCCCGCGAGCTCGAGCAGCTCGTCGGGTGGGCCCAAGACGGTGGCGGTGCCGTTGAGCTTTCCATTGCTGCGATAAAAGCGCGCCCACAGCTTGAGCTCGGTCGCGGTGCGCTGATAGGCGCCGGTCACCCGCAGCCGCGCGCCGCGATCGCCGACCGTGAGGCCGGGCACCGCGGCCAGGTCGGCGGCGATCACCGCGCGCAGCCCTTCGGCGAGCGGGCTCACCACCTGAGCGGTCTTGTTGTGAGTGGGCGCGGCCGCGTCTTGAAACGGCAGCACCGCCACCACCTGCGCGAGCGCCAACACGGCCCACATCGCGATCATCATACCACCCGCCGATCGCGCCCGTTCGCGGCGCCGGCGACGGGAAGCGAGCCGGGTTACGTGATAGCGTTTGGCCGTGCGCGCCGCGATCTGTGCCGAGCTGCCCCTCATCTGCCCCGCCTGCCGGGTGCGCACCCACGCCGGGCGCGAGCTGTTCACCCTCTCAGTCGAGGCCGAGCTGGTCGGTGTCGCGGGCGAGATCGAAGAGGGCATCCTGCGCTGCGACAACCCGGCTTGCCGTCGCCGCTATCCGATCCTCGACGGGATTCCGATCCTGGTCGCGGATCTAGGCGCGTTTTTGCGCGGCCAGCTCGACGCGGCGATCGAGCGCGAGCTTCGGCCCGAGACCGCGGCGCTGCTCGCGCTCGCCGGTCCCGACGAGGCGCCCTTCGCCGAGCGGCTCGCGCATCTTTCGACCTACCTCGACGCGCACTGGGGCGATCGCGCCGAGCCGCCGCCCGACGGGCCGGCCCACACCCCGCCGTTCGGGATGCGCGAGCTGGCCGAGCGGCTCGGCGCGCGCGCGGAGACGAAGGTGGCGCGCGCGGTCGAGCTCGGCGCCTCGGTCGGGCGCGGCGTGGCGGAGCTGGCTCGCGGCGCCGCGCTCACCGTCGGTGTCGACCTGCACTTCGGCGCGCTCCAGCGTGCGCGCCGCCTGCTCGCGGGCGCGCCGCTCGCCTATGCCCGTCGCCTGACCGGCCGCCACTATTCGCCCGCGGTCGCGCGCGCCGGCGAGCTGGCCTCACCAAACGTCGCCTGGATTTGCGCCGACGCGCTCGATCCGCCGCTCGCCCCCGGGGGCTTCGATCGGGTGGTCGCGCTCAATCTCCTCGACAACGTCCATTCGCCGCTCGGCCTCCTCTCGGTTCTCGACGGGCTGACCGCGCCGGAAGGCGAGCTGATCGTCGCCTCGCCCTATTCGTTCTCGTCGCAGGTGGTCGGCGAAGAGCATCGGTTCGGCGAGCGCGATCCCGGCGGTGAGCTGGTGCGCCGCTTCCGGGCGGGCGACGGGCTCGAGGCGCGCTACCAGATCGAAGACGAGGCCGAGCTCACCTGGTGGCTCCGGCGCGACCGCCGCTCCGGCCACGCCTACGCGGTCCACTATATTCGAGCGCGGCGGCTCAGGTCTTAGCGACGGGCGGCGGCACACCCGCGGGCGGCTGGGCGGCGGCCTGCTTCTCTTGGGTCTTGATGGTGCTCACCACCGCCTGCACCGTCATCAGCACCTGGGTCTGCGCGTTCTTGTCTTTGACCTTGAGCTTGAGCACCCGCTTGCCGGCGCGGCACATCACCGCGTGGCGCTGCCGCTTGGCGCACAAAAACCCGACCGCCGCGAGCAGGATTCCGCCGACCCCGCAGGCGATCGCTTCGAGCCGCACCGTGTCCGGATCTTCGATCACCACGTCGGGATCGGGCGGCTGCTCCTTGAACCCCGGCATCCCGCGCACCGACAGCCAGAGATAGCCGCCCACGCCGACGAGCGGCAGCCCGAGAAAGAAAAAGAACAGCCCGAGAAAGATGAACGGCCGGTTCGAGTGGCGTCCGAGAAACGATATCTTGCCCGCCTCGACCTCGAGCGGCCCGCGCTCGCCCATCTGCACCACCCTTTGGCTGGTGATGATGAGCGGAACCACCTCGTCTTCGACATAAGGCGCCGGGAACAGCACCTGCTCCTGCGGCCGGAGCGCGATCATGCCCATCGGGCGTCATCATAGCCGGGCCGGGGCCGCCGCGCGCAACTTTCGCCGCCAATCGCCGATAACCTAAAGAGGCGAGAAGCCGAACCGGCTATAATCGCCCCCGAAAAGCGACCATGCCCGCGCCCGAGGCTTCGATGATGAAGACGTTGGCCAAGGCGCTCTTTAGCGCCAACGCCATCCAAGTGCCCGACGGCTGGCAGCAGCCGCAGGGCGATCCGCCGGGCAAGCAGTACCCGGACGCGTTTCAGGCGAGCGAGAAGACGGCCGCGCCCGACACCATGGCGCCGCCGCTCTTTTTGCCGGCCTCGCTCAACAAATATCACGTCGACACCCAGAAGAAGCTCAACCAGAAGTTCGGCAGCTTCATCGATGGCATCTGCACCGCGATCTGCTCGGCGTGGAGCCAGTGGCAGAGCCTGGCCACCATGACCGGGATCATCGTCAACGCGGTGACCGCGATGGGCGGGCAGCTCATCGGGCCGCCCTGGACGCCGCTCATTTTAGCGTCGGCGCCCAAGACCTCGCCGCTCGAGATCGCCTACTCCACCACCATCGCCAGCGTGATCGGCACCGGGTGGCTTTCGTGGCAGAGCTCGGTGATGGTGCCGGGGCTGCCCTGGTATCCGGCGTTCGCCGCCTTTCCGTCGCCGATGGCGCCGCCCACGCCAAACGTGCCGACCCCGCTCGCCGCGCTCACCTCGGTGCCGGTCTCGGTCTCGCAGGCGGTGCTCAAGCAGCAGATGGTGGGTCAGCTCGGCAATCCGAACGCGCCGTACCATCAGCAGCTCTTCGACTGCATCGCCGGCGCGTTCGAGCAGTGCTTCAACCTCTGGCTCCCGACGACGCAGGTGACCAACGTGCTCGGGACCGGGCCGGTGCCGACCTTCGCGCCGCCGTTCGTGCCGGTCGGTCCGGTGATGGGCGGGATGGCGACGATGACGCCGGGCGGTTTGGTTTGATCGTGATTTCGGGGATCGTGCATTCAAGGAGGAAGCCGTGAACGTCCGCAGACTGTCCGAGCTGTCCGAGCGCGAAGCGCGCCACAAGATCTTCGGCGTGGTGGTCGGCGTGGTGACCAACAACAAGGACGACGATGGCCACTACCGGGTGAAGGTGAAGTTCCCCTGGATGCCCGGCTCCGACGGCACCGAGGAGGAGAGCCACTGGTGCCGGGTCACCACCTTCATGGCGGGAAACGGCCGCGGCGGCTTCTTTTTGCCCGAGGTCAACGACGAGGTGCTGGTCGCGTTCGAGCACGGTGAGATCTCGCAGCCCTACGTCGTCGGCGCGCTGTGGAACGGCAAGGACAAGCCGACCTACGACAACAAGGACGGCAAGAACAACATCCGCGCCTTCAAGTCGCGCTCAGGCCACCTGTTCGAGTTCTCCGACGAGGACGGCAAAGAAAAGATCACCCTCCAGAGCAAGGGCAACGCGGTGATCGTGATCGACGACAAGGCCAAGACCATCACCATCACCGGCCAGACCGACTCGAACTCGATCCTGATCGATTCGCAGAACAGCAAGATCGCGATCAAGAGCAAGGACATCGAGCTCACCGCGACCGGCAACGTCAAGATCGAGGCGCAGCAGAAGATCACCACCAAGAGCTCGACCGACACCGAGATGACCGCGAGCGCCAACTTCAAGGTCGCCGCCAGCGCCAACATGGAGTTCAAGTCGAACGGCCAGGGCACGGTGCAGGCCTCGGGGCAGCTGGTGGTCAAAGGCGCGGTCGTCAACATCAACTAGGAGCGGCGATGCCGGGTCAGGGACGCCTCGGAGACAAGTCGAATGTGCCCGCCTGCGTGCACGGCTGCCTCGCCTGCCCGCACCCGGCGGTGGGGCCGGCGATCGTCGGCTCGCCGAACGTGCTGGTCAACAACCTCCCCGCGCTGCGCCTCGGCGACAACGGCATCCACGCGGTCTGCTGCGGTCCGAACACCTGGACCGCGGTCAAGGGCTCGGCGACGGTGATGATCAACAACAAGCCGGCGCACCGGATGGGCGACACCGACCAGCACTGCGGCGGCGTCGGGCAGCTCATCGAAGGATCGCCGACGGTGATCGTCGGCGGCTGAGCCGCGCGACTAGCCGAGCCGCGAGATCCAGTCGCAAAACAGCTGAGCGAAGCGCGCGGGCTGCTCGAGCGGGAGCAGGTGGCCGGCGTCGGGCAGGACCGAGTAGCGCACATCGGCAAACGCGCGCGCGAGCCGGATCGCGTCCTCGAAGCCGACCCAGTGATCGTCGCGGCCGCAGACGATCCCGACCGGCGCGGACAGCGCGGCGAGCGACTGCATGTACGGACGCGAGAGCGCGTAGCGGGCGCGGGTGGCGGCCATCAGCTCGGGATCGGCGGCGATGTTCGCCGGATGGACCAGCTCTGAAAAGCGCTGAAGGAGCGCGCGGGTCTGCACCACCGCGACTTCCTCGAAGGCGATTCGCTCGCGCGGATCGTCGGAGAACGGCAAGGAAGGCTCGCGCAGCGCCACCCGCCTCGGCGGCACGGTGCGCTTGCCGAAGTCGGCCTCGACGGTGGGACAGACCAGAAACAGACCCGCGGGCCGAGGGTCGAGGAGCCCGATGAGGCCGAGCGCGAGATAGCCGCCGTAGGAATAACCGACGAGCGCCGGCGGCGCGTCGCCCGCAAGCTCGCGGATGAGCGCAGCCAGCGACGCGACCAGCTCGTCGGCGCCGGCGTGCGCCGGATCGCCGCGCGACTCGCCATGCCCCGGCAGATCGACGTAGATGCGACGCGCCCCGCTCGACTCGGCGAAGAGCGGCTCGCAGGCGGCGATCAGCATTCGCCGATCGGCGGCCAGCCCGTGAAAGAAAAACAGCGGCCGCCCTTGCCCGCGCGCCTCCCAGGCGAGCTCGTGACCGAAAGCAGCGAACCGCCCGCTCGCGGCTGCGGCGTCGCTCAAGAGAGCTCTCTCATTGATCGGTCGGCATGGTGACCGCGACCGCGCTGATCGATTTCCAGATCTTCGGATCGGCGGCCTTGAGCTGATCGAGATAGCGGCGCGTCGCCGGAAAATCGCCCTGCGCGAGGGTGACCGTCACGAGCAGCTCGAGCGTCACCGGGCGGGTGAAGAAGCGCGACCCGGTCGCCAGGCACTTTTCGAACAGGCGCCGCGCCTCGGCGGCCTGTTTGTTCTCGTTGTACTTCTGCGCGACCATGCACGGGTCGGCGCGGTGCGAAGGCTCCATCTGCGAAAGGTCCTGCGCCACCTTCTGCTTGCCCTCTTCCACCGCGCGCTTGCGCTCGATCGCCGCGTCCATCTGCGCCCGCACGCTGCCGAAAAAATTCGAGGTCGGATATTTCGCGAGAAATTTTTCGCCCTCGCGCAGGACCGCGTCGTCGTTGCGGCGCATCTGCGCGCAGGTGACCAGGTTCATCTGCGCCATCTCGGCGATGTCGGGAAACGGCGGCGGCGCCTTGGGCGGCGGGTGCGCCACCACCTCGCGCGAGAGCCGCTCGAGCGTG
>JANWLJ010000327.1 GCA_025450955.1 Polyangium sp. (in: bacteria)
AACAGCGGCTCGCAGCCGAGGGCGCAGACGATCTCGGTTGCGGCGGCGTTGAGAGAGACCACGCGCAGGAGCCGACTATATGATAGGTCGTGGTCATGTCCGAGGTCGCTCAGCGGCTCGAGCCGCTGATTCGCGCCCGCACCGATCATCCGGGCGGTGACGAGCGGGCGCTCGCGGTGGCGCTCGCCGAGGCGCTCGCCCGTCGGGGCGCCGATCAGGTCGAGGTCGTCGACGTGCCGCGGCAGGGGCAAAAGGGCGCGTACGTCCTCGCCCGGTTCGGGCGGCCGCGCCGGATCGTCAACGCGCACCTCGACACCGTGCCGCCGAACGCGGGGTGGAGCCGCGATCCGTTCGCGCCGCAGATCGTCGACGGCCAAGAGGGCGCGCGGCTGGTCGGGCTCGGCGCCGCCGACACCAAGGGGGCGATCGCGGCGATCTTGAGCGCCCTCGACGAGGAGCGGCCGCGCGATCTGGCGGTGCTGTTCTCCGGCGACGAGGAGCGGAGCGGCACCTGTTTGCGCGCGTTTCTCGACTCGGGCGCGGCCAAAGGGATCGAGCAGGCGATCGTGTGCGAGCCGACCGGCTGCCGGGTGGGGACGCGCCATCGCGGGGTCTTGGCGCTCGAGGCGCGCCTGTGCGGCGAGGGCGGGCACTCCTCGCGCGCCGACGAGCTGCCGGCGCCGATCGCCGAGCTGGCGCGGCTCGCGGTGGCGTGGGACGACTGGGGCCGGGCGCAGCGCGGGCGCGGGCCGGCGGGATTTTTGGGGATGTGCTTGAACGTCGCCGCCCTCGACGGCGGGATCGCCTTCAACGTGGTGCCGAGCGAGGCGCGTTTGTCGATCTCGGCGCGGCCGCCGCCCGGCGTGGAGGTGGGCGCGGTCAGGGACGAGCTGCTCGCGATCGCCAAGCGCCGCATGCCGGCGGCGACGCTCCACGTGGTCGTCGAGAATCCGCCGTTTCTCACCCGCGCGCTCGAAACTTTTCGGCCGCTTCTCGGTGCGCTCGTCGAGCAGCCGATCGATCTCGGGTTCTGGACCGAGGCGGCGATGCTCTCTTCGGCGGGGATCGACGCGGTGGTGATCGGGCCGGGCGAGATCGCGCAGGCGCACGCGCCCGACGAGTGGGTTGCGATAGATCAGCTCGAACGGGCGCGCGCGATCTTCGCCGCGCTGTTTGCGTCGACGCGGGAGGCGCATGGAGCCGGCTGAGGTGGTGCTGCGCTTTCTCGAGAGCGTCGGGCGGCGCTCGGAGGCCGAGTTCTATCTCGGGCTGTTTCGCGCCGAGCCGAAGGAGCAGTTCGCCGCCATCTCGGTCGACGCCAACGTCGCGCGCCACGCCTCGGAGGCGGTGGTGCTCGATCTGCGCTTCCTCGCCGCGCTCGGCCTTTTGCCGGTGGTGGCGCTCGGGCTGTTCGAGCCCACCGACGCGGCCGAGCACGCGGCGCGAATCCGCCGTCGGCTCGACAAGGCGGGCGCGCCGGCGCTGAGCTTCGCGGCCGAAGATCCCGAGGTGGTGGCGCAGGTGACCCGCGCCGCGCGCGCCGGAACGATTCCGATCTTGATCTTCTCGGGCGCGGGCGATCAGGCCGAGGTCGACGCGCGGTTCGCCCGTCTGGGCGCGCTCCTGTCGTCGTTGCGCACGCGCAAGCTGATCTTCTTGCACCGGCCGGGTGGGCTTCAGCAGCGCGGCGCGCTGGTGCCGCTTTGCAACCTCACCACCGACTACGCCGCGCTCTCGGCTTCGCGCGAGCTGTCGCGCAAGGAGCGCGCGATCCTGCACCAATCGCGGCGGCTCATCTGCGAGCTGGTGCCGCACAAGCTCTTGGTGGCGATCACCTCGCCGCTCAATCTGTTTCGCGAGCTGTTCACCACCAAAGGCGCCGGCACGCTCATCCGGCGCGGCGCGATCCTCTCGTCGCACGCGCGGCTCGACGAGCTCGATCGCGAGCGGCTGCGCGCGCTGCTCGCCTCGGCGTTTGGCCGGCCGCCCGTCGAGGAGCTGTTTGGGCGCGAGGTGGCGCGGGTCTATCTCGAAGAGGGCTATCGCGGCGTCGCGATCCTCGTCGACACGCCGCTCGGCGCCTACCTCACCAAGTTCGCGGTCGATCGCGAGGCGCAGGGCGAAGGGATGGGGCGCGATCTGTGGGAGCAGCTGATCGCCGAATTTCCGACGGTGTTCTGGCGCGCGCGGCCGGCCAATCCGATCTGCGAGTGGTACGGCAAGCTGTGCGACGGGATGGTTCGGATGGGGGAGTGGAGCGTGTTTTGGAAGGGGCTTGCGCCTGCGCGGATCGCCGAGGCGGTCGACTACGCGCTCGTGCAGCCGATCGATATTCCGCCCGAGGAGAGCTACATCCTGAGCCCGCCGTCGACGTCGATGGTGCGGCCGTCGAAGTAGTCGCACTCGAGGACGAACTTGACCGCGAGCCAGATGTCCTCGGGCGCGCCGACCCGGCCGACCGGCACTGACGCCACCAGCGCGTCGCGCGCCTTCTGGTTCATGCCCTGGGTCATCGGCGTCTCGATCATGCCGGGGGCGATCGCGCCGACGCGGATGCCGAACGGTGCGAACTCGCGCGACCAGGTCACGGTGTTGGCGGCGAGCGCGGCCTTGGCGGCGACGTAGTTCGACTGGCCGCGGTTTCCGTAGCGCGCGAGCGACGACATGTTGACGATCACGCCCGGGCGCTGACCGGTCTCGGCCATCTTCGCCACCACTTCGCGCACCATCATCGTCGCGCCGGTGAGGTTGACGCCGATCACCTGGTTCCACTGATCGATGGTGAGCTTCAGGATCGCGCCGGTGGTCTTGTCCTTTTTGACCAGGAGCCCGTCGCGGAGGATGCCGGCGTTGTTGATGAGGCCGTTCAGCCCGCCCATTTTTTCGTGGGCCCAGGCGACGAACGCGCCGCAGTCGGCCTCGTCGGCGACGTTCAAGCGGCGGCGGTGCACGGACGCGGGCAGGCGGGCGAGGCCGTCGTCGTTGACGTCGCCGGCGGCGACCTGCGCGCCCGCCTCGGCGAGCCGCGACGCGAAGTACGCGCCCATGCCCTGGGCTCCCCCGGTGACGATGATCTTCAGCTCGTCGAGCTTCATGGCGCCTCCTTGTTTGGGGCGCAGCCTAACACTGCTCGGGCGGGCGGCCGAAGCGATCCATTTCGGGCGGCGCGGATTTCGCGGTAGACTTCGCACCCGTTCGGAGCGGAGGGAAATGGGCTTTTTCGATCTGTTCAGACCCAAGTGGAAGCATTCGCGCGTCGAGGTTCGGCTGGAGGCGGTGAGGCAGCTTGGCGCCGACGAGGCCGCGCTGCTAGCGCAGGTCGCCCGCCAGGACCAGGACGTGCGGGTCCGGCGCGTCGCGCTCAAAAAGATCGACGACCCGCGCCTGCTCGGCGAGCTGGCCGAGCGCGATCCCGACGAGTCTTTGCGCAAGGACGCGGGCGAAAAGGCGGCCGAGCTGCTGCTGTCGACTGCGCTCTCAGACGGGGACGAGGCCGAGAGCCTGGCCGCGCTCGAGCGGCTGCCGTCGCAAAAGGCGATCGCCGAGGCGGCCAAGCGCGCCGCGATCGAGGCGGTGAGGCGGGCGGCGCTGGCGCGGCTCGACGACGAGAAGGCGATCGCCGAGGTGGCCAGGCGCGCCGAGGATCCGCATCTCCGGCGGCAGGCGGTCGAGCGGCTCTCCGATCCGGCGCTCCTTCGCGAGATCGCGATCGTCGATTCGGCCAAGGAGGTCGGGCTGGCCGCGCTCGAGAAGATCGACGACGCGCCGGCGCTCGAGACCATCTTGAAAAAGACCCGCTCGAAGACGGTGCGCGCCGCGGCCAAGGAGCGGCTCGAGGCGCTGCGCGCCAAAGAGGCGCCCAAAGGGCCGGGCGGGCTCACCGAGGCCAAGCGCCGCTCGCGGCAGGCGCTGCTGTGCCGCACCGTCGAGGAGGCGGCCGCCTCCGACGATTGGGATCACGCGCAGGCGGCGATCGAGGCGTCGCGCACGCAGTGGATCGAGCTCGGCATCGCGCCGGGCGACGAGCCGTTTCAGAAGCGGTTCGATCGCGCGATCGTGCGCTTCAACTTGAGACGAGAGGAGCACGCGCAGAAGCTCAAGGCGCAGGCCCGGGCCGAGGCGCAGCGCGCGCGCGCCGTCGCCGAAGAGACCGAGCGGCGCGAGACCACCAAAGAAGAGGACGCGGCGCGCGCCGAGGAAGATCGCAAGCTCGCCGAGGTCGCCGCCGAGGCGCGCAAGGTCGAAGAGGAGCGGCGCCAAGCAGAGCGGGCCCGCCGCGCCGAGGAGAAGGCGCATCGCGAGGCGGAGAAGGCGGCCGAAAACGAACGGCGCGATCGCGAGGCGGCGGAGAATCTGCGGCGCTTCGAAGAGGTGTCGGCGCGTCTCGAGTCGCTCGCCGCCCCCCACGATATGAAGGCGGCGGAGTCGGCGCTCAAGCGCGCGCAGGAGGTGGTGCAGTCGGGCGGGCCTCTGCCGCGCGAGGTGCAGGCCGAGGCCAAGGCGCGCTATCAAAAGGCGCGCGAGAAGCTGGTCGTGCGGCTGACCGAGCTCAAAGACGCCGAGGACTGGAAGCGCTGGGCGAACGTGCCGCGGCTCGAGGCGCTGTGCGGAAAGATGGACGCGCTGGTGCTCGCGGCGTCGGCCGAGGGCGCCGACCTGAAGGCGGCGGCGGCGGAGCTCAAGACGCTCCAGGGCGAGTGGAAGAAGGTGGGCGCGGCGCCCAAGGCGAAGTCGGAGGCGCTGTGGAAGCGCTTCAAGGCGGCGGGCGATCAGGTCTACGAAAAAATAAAGGGACAGCACCAGCACTCGGACGAAGAGCGCGCGGCCAATCTTTCGCGCAAGGAGGCGCTGTGCGCGCGCGTCGAGGAGCTGGCCAAGGCGCCCGACGCTGAGATGCGGTGGAAAGAGACCGCCGAGACGATCAAGCTGCTCCAGGAGGAGTGGAAGGGGATCGGTCCGGTGGTCACGCGCGAGCAGGCGGACGCCGCGTGGAAGCGTTTTCGCGAGGCGTGCGATCAGTTCTTCGATCGGCGCAAGGCGCACTTCGCGGTGCTAGACGAGGAGCGCGGCGCGAATCTGAAGAAGCTCGACGAGCTGTGCGCGCGCGTCGAGCAGCTGGCCGCGATTCCCGACGCCGAGATCAACTGGAAGGACACCGCCGAGCGGATCAAGGCGGCGCAGGCGGAGTGGAAGGCGGCGGGGCCGGCGCCGAAAGAGCAGTCCGAGGCGGTGTGGAAGCGCTTTCGCGAGGCGTGCGACCGGTTCTTCGATCGGCGCAAGGTCCACTTCGACGCGCTCGACGCCGAGCGGGCAGAGAATCTGAAGAAGAAGGAGCTGCTCTGCGAAAAGGTGGAGGCGCTCGCCGCCGCTGACGATCACGAGGCGGCGCTCGCCGAGACCCGCAAGCTGCAAGCCGAGTGGAAGACCATCGGCGCGGCGCCCAAGGACGTCGCCGACGCGGTGTGGGATCGTTTCCGCACCGGGTGCGATGCGATCTTCGATCGCGGGCGGAAGGCGCCCGAGCCCGAGCCGGCCGCGCCGGCAGCGAGCGTGGCCGCGCAGGCGAGCTCGCGGTTTGAAAATCGGCTGCCGCTCGCCGGCGTCGCCGAGAAGCTCGCCGCGGCCGCGACCGAGTGGGAGGCGCTCGCCGAGGCGCCCGCGCCGCCGGTCGAGAAGGCTCCGGAGAAGACCAAGTAGAAAATCGCCTCGAGCACTGTGACGTCGTCACGCCCTGAGCCGGGCCGTCTCACCGGCGCTGAGCCTGCGTGACTCGCGCCGCCCGTCGCTGGCGAGCGCGACGGCGGAATCGCAGGCGATTTTTGCTGGCATCGCCCCTGCTAAAAGCGCTT
>JANWLJ010000328.1 GCA_025450955.1 Polyangium sp. (in: bacteria)
AAGGCCCACAGCGCTTCGGTGAGCGCGAGGAGCGAGAGGACCGCGCCCGCGGTCGGCAGCCCTTCGAAGCCGACCGCGGCCCACAGCCCGACGGTGACCGCCACCAGCGGCGCGACCACGCCGACCAGGATGCCGACCGAGAGCTGGCCGAGCGCGAGGCCGAACAGGCCGATCAGCAGATCGAGCGCGCGACGGCCGGGCGCGGTGTGCTCGGGCGGCCAGGCGGCGCGGCACAGGCCGCCGACCGCGAGCGAGGTGGCGAGCAGGAGCGGCACGTTCGAGGTGAGCTGGCGCGCGCCGAGGAAGAAGCCGGGGCAGGTGGCGAGCGCGAAGGCGCCGAGGAGCGCGCCGCGGCGACCGATGAGCGGCGCGCCGGCGTAGTAGACCGCGAGCAGCGTCACCACGCCGAGGATCGCGATCGGCAAACGGCCGCCGAGCTCGCCGACGCCGAGGGTCTTGAACCCGACCGCGATCAGCCACACCAGCGCGGGCGGACGGCCGAGCTGCGGCGCCCAGGTGAAGTGGCCGCCGGTCACGAGCGCGCGCGCGGCGTCGGCGACGTGGATCTCGTAGGGATCCCACAGCCCGAAGGCGTGCAGGCCGGGCAAAAAGAGGACGATCCCGACAAGCGCGAGGAGCGCCGGTGCGTAGCGGCGCAGGTTGGAGTCGTTCACCGGCGGGGCTCCTTCATTATTTCGTCACTGTCCGTCGGGGAGGCTAGCCTCGCCCCGGCGGCTTTGCAAGGCGGACGTCCACTCCTCGACGAGGCGGCGCGAGTTTGTCGCTCGTGCCGACGGTCACGCGCGGCGGGCGACGCACGAGCCGCCGGCGTCGAGCCACGCCACCTGGTCGACGATCCCGCGCGCGCTGGTGAGCGAGCGCAGCCAGGTGAGCGGCTCGGACAAGAGCTCGTAGCCGAGCGGAAACGCCGAGTGGTGCACCGGCACCAGCAGCCGCGCGCCGAGATCTTCGAAGGCGTAGAGCGCGTCGAGCGGCGAGAGATGATCGGTGCGCAGCGCGCGCGGGCGATAGCCGGAGATGGGCAGGATCGCGACGTCGGGATGGAAGCGGGCGCCGACGTCGAGAAAGCCGGGGAAGTAACCGGTGTCGCCGGCGAAGTAGACGGTCGGCCCGTCGCCGCGGATGACGTAGCCGAGCGCGCGGCCGCGGCCGAACAGGCCGACCCGGTGCTGCGCCGGGACCGCGATGATCTCGAGGCCGCTCACCAAGAACGAGGCGCCGGGCTCGAGCTCGATCACGCGGGCGAAGCCGAGCGCGTCGGCCTTGCCGCAGCCGGGCGGGACGATCACCGTCACCTGTCGGTCGAGCCGTTCGAGTGAGGGGCGGTGTAGATGATCGGCGTGCGCGTGCGAGAGCAGGACCACGTCGAGCCCTTCGAGCGCGCCCGGCGAGACCACCTGCGCGCGCGCGCGCGGCATGCCCCACAGCGAACGCGCGAAGCAGGGATCTGTGAGCACCCGGCCGTGCGCGTAGCGGATGAGGGTGGTGGCGTGGCCGATGAACGTGATCGCGCACTCGCCCGCGCCCGGCAGCGGCAGCGGCGCCCCCGGGTAGAGCGGCGCCGGACGCGGGCGCGCGAACAGGCCGCGCAGCCAGCGCCACAGCCAGCTCCCCGCCGAGCCGTGCTCGAGCGAGCGCGCGAGCGACTGCCGTTCGCGGTGGGCGCGCTCGAGGGCGCGGGCGCGCAGGCGATAGCGCTCGTCGCGGTCGAGCCTGGCCAGCGCGGTGGAGTCGGGCACGCCGCATCGTAGGATGAGCGGCGCGAAGAGAGCCAGCTCAAACGAAGCGCCGAAACCCAGCGCCCACGGAGCTCGATCTCGATTCGATCTCGATCTCGCTCGGGCTCGGATCAGTTGACTCGCCCGCGCGGCTCGACGAACATCGGGGCGCCATGCGCCGGCTCGTCGTCGGGGGGCTCGTCCTCTGCGCCCTTTCGCAGCTCGCGGTCGCGGATCCGGCGGGCGCGGCGAAGCCGTACGATCCGCCGCTCGGGTGGTCGGTGGGCGCCGGCGTGGCGACGGCGATGGTGCCGCTCGCGGTCGGCGGCGGGCTGCTCGCGACCACCCAAGACTCGACCACCAAGCACGCCGGCATCGAGGTGATCGCCGCGGGGCTGGCGCTCGCGCCGGTGGTCTCGCACCTGATCGCGCACGAGTGGAAGCGCGCGGCGATCTTCGGCGTGGTGCCGCTCGTCTTCGGCGCGCTCGCGGTCGGCCTCCTCGAGGGCTATCGCAAAGACGATCTGCTCGACGACGGCACGCCGACGCCGCGGGTGGCGTTCGGCGCCGCGCTCGCGGTCGAGCTGTTCGCCTCGGGCGCGGGGTTGGTCGACAGCCTGATGGCGCGCGAGCGGGCGCGGGCGCGGAGCCAGACGCGCGGTCTTCGGATCGTGCCGACGTTCGGAAAAAACCAGATCGGACTTTCGCTCGGAGGGTCGATGTGAAGCGTCTGTTGGTGGTGATCTTCCTCGTCGCCTCGGGCTGCGCGATCGTGCCGCAGAACCGGCGCGGGCAGCTGGCCGATCCGATCATGTCGCTCGAGCAGGATTCGCTCGAAGCGCACAAACGCGCCAAGTTCTACTCGACCCGCGAGGGCGCGGCCGGCGGCGACGGCGAGCCGGCCGGAGGAGGCTGCGGCTGCCAGTGATCCGGCGGCTCTTCGCGCTCGCGCTGGTGATCTTCGCGCCCGCTTTCGGAGCCCACGCGGACGAGCCGCTCTCCGACTCGGCGATCCTCGGCGCGCCTCCGGGCTTCACCATCGAGTCCTTGCGGCTGCGCTTCACCCACTACGATCAAGAGGGGCGCGGGTATCAGTCGCAGGCCGACCGCCCACAGGTGAGCCAGCCCGGCTCCGAGGCGGTCACCGTCGAGCAGCCGCAGCTCGAGGTGGTGGCGAATCAGGGAAAGTTCACCCACCGCTTGTGGGTGCCGGTCGACATCGTGACCGCTGCGTCGCCCGACGCGCTCGACGCGATCTCGAGCGCTTCGCGCACCAACGAGGCGGCCTCGCTCGATCTCACCTCGACCTATCACCTGAGCCACGAAAGCGATCTGTTCTTGCGCGGCGGCTTTCATCTCGAGGAGCCGTTTCGCAGCTGGAACCTCGGCGTCGGCGGCTCGCGCTCGTTCGCCGACGACAACACGGTGATCTCCGCCAGCCTCAATCAGGTCTTCGACTGGCTCGATCGCTTCAACATCTTCGGCACCCGGCTCGGCCGCGACTATCGCTCGTCGACCAACGCCAACCTCGGCGTCACGCAGCTCCTGTCGCCGACCACCGTCGCCCACCTCGAGTACGGCGTGACGGTGCAGCTCGGTCAGCTCTCGAACACCTGGAACGCGGTGCCGCTCGCCACCGGCAATCTCGCCGAGGAGCGCCTTCCGAGCTTGCGCCATCGCCACGCGTTCGTCGGCCGGCTGGCGCAGGCGCTGCCGTGGCACGGCGCGATTCACGGCTTTTATCGCTTCTACGTCGATAACTGGGGAATCCTCGCCCACAGCTTCGAGGTCGCGCTCTATCAGCGCTTCTCGTCGTTCGGATATGTGCGCCTCAATTATCGGGTTCATCATCAGACCGCGCCCTATTTCTGGACGCCGAGCGCGGCGGCGAACGCGCAATATCGCTCGGCCGACAGCGACCTGGCCGACTTCACCGCGCAGACGCTCGGCGCGCTGGTCGCGGTCGATCTGCGCTTCGTGCGGCGCGTGCAGTCGATGCACCTCGATTTTGGATACGAGCGCTATTTTCGCACCAACGACCTGCGTGTTAACATCTACACGTGCGCGCTCGGGTTCGTCTTTTGATGCTCGCGCTGTGCGGGCTCGGCGCGGCGGGCGGCTGCGCGGCGCCGCTACGGCCCGCGCCCGAGGTTCCGGCGCAAGCGGCGCGCCAGAGCTCGCTGCCGGCGATCCCGCTCACCACCCTCGACGGCAAATCTGAGCGGCTCGAGTCGCTCCTCGGCGGGCGGCCCGCGCTCATCAGCTTGTGGGCGACCTGGTGCGAGGCGTGCGTCGCCGAGCAGCCGGCGCTCGATCGGCTGCGCATGAAGGCTGCCCAGCTCGGCGCGGCGGTGGTGGCGGTGGCGGTCGGCGAGCCGCACGATAAAGTCGCCGCGCAGGTGCGCTGGCGCGGGCTCACCGGCGCGCAGCTCGTCGACGAGCAGTTCCAATTCGCCGACGCGCTCGGGCAGAGGCGGGTGCCGGCCACCTTGGTGGTCGATCGCCAAGGAAGGATCACCTTCGTCGGTGGCGCGCTCGACGCCTCCGCGCTCGCCGCGCTCCGGGCCGCGCTCGACGCCCGCATCGCCCACCGCTGATTCGAACGCACCTCTACTCATCGGCTTAAATCGAAAGAGGATGATGCGTCTCGCTCTCTACGCCGCCCTCGCGATCCTCCTCGGCGGAGCGGCGCGCGCGGACGAGGACCTTTCGCCGCCGCCTTCGTTTCTCGGCCACTCCTACGCCGATCGCTTTTGGTTCTCCGGACAGGCCAACGTGATCTTTCAGGCGCACCCGGGCTTTCCGGCCAGATATTCCGGCGAGCACAGCCTGCGCTCAGACGGCGAGGTGGCGACCTCGGCGCTGTTTACGCTCTACACCGGCATGCAGGTGGTGCGCGGCTACACCGAGATCCTCCTCGACGGCGAATTGGCGGCGGGCGGCGGGCTCTCGTCCGCGTTCGGGCTGGCGGGCTTCACCAACCTCGACGTGGTGCGCAACCCCAGCCTCGGCTCCGAGCCCTATCTCGCGCGCGTCGAGCTGCACCAGATCATTCCGCTGTCACGCGACTGGGAAAAGGTCGAGCGCGGCCCGCTCTCCACCTTCGGGCGGCTGCCGCGCCACCGGATCGAGATCCGGGTCGGCAAGCTCTCGACCGCCGACGTCTTCGATCAAAACGGCGCCGCCTCCGACAGCCACCTCCAATTCATGAACTGGACCGTCGACAACAACGGCGCCTGGGACTACGCCGCCGACACCCGCGGCTACACCTACGGCCTCACCGTCGAGTACGACGGCCCGCGCATCGAGGTGCGGCTCGGCGAGCTGCTCATGCCGACCGTGGCCAACGGGATCGATCTCGATTGGGATCTGGCGCACTCCCGCGGCGAGAACGTGGAAGTGAGCGTTCACTATCTCAATCGCCCCGGCTGGCAGGGCACGCTGCGCGCGCTCGGCTACGTCAATCACGCGAACATGGGCAGCTATCGCGAGGCGATCGACGCGTTTTTGGCCTCGAGCGATCCGGTGCCCGATATCACGCTGCACCGCCGGCAGGGGCGAATCAAATATGGATTCGGGCTGAATCTCGAGCAGACTGTTTTCGAGATCGCCCGGCTGTTCGCCCGCGGCGGCTACAACGACGGCGCGACCGAGTCGTTCGCCTACACCGAGGTCGACGACACCTTCGAGCTCGGCTTCGATCTGCGCGGCGACAAATGGCGCCGCCCCGACGACAAGCTCGGCCTGGCGTTCGTAACGAACGGACTGTCCGCGCTGCACCGCGACTATCTCGCGCTCGGCGGCCTCGGCTTTCTCCTCGGCGACGGCGCGCTCAGCTACGGCCGCGAAAATATCCTCGAAACGTATTACAATATTCACCTCTGGAAAGGTTTTTTCGGCGCCGCCGACATTCAATTCATCGATCACCCCGGCTACAACCGCGACCGCGGCCCGGTCTGGGTCTTCTCCCTACGCGCCCATATCGAGCTTTAATCGATTACAGAATTGGGGGGGAAGGGCAGCCGTAGACCACGTCCACGCTCGACGCGGAGCCGGACTTCACCTGGTCGCAGCTCGTGCCGTGGAAGGTGATCGAGGTCGAGCCGGCGTCGTAGGTCATGCCATTTTGCGGATCGACCGGCACCGCTTTGCCGTCGATGTACGCGACCAGCAGCGACGGATCGTCGGGCGCCTGGCCGAGCTGGAACGTGCAGGAGACCACGCCCGAGACGATGTCGGCGAACGCCGATTGGAGGTCGGTGATGTTGTTGGCCTGGTAGTAGGCGGGCGTTCCCATGCGCGCGGTGTGGCCCGCCTGCGCCCAGCCGTCGAGCGTC
>JANWLJ010000329.1 GCA_025450955.1 Polyangium sp. (in: bacteria)
ACGCGCGCGAGCGGGCTCGCCGGCGCCAAGGTGGCGCGGTCCAAGAGCGCGAACAGATGGTCGGAACCGTCGAGGGCCTCCCACAGCGCGCGCCCGCCTTTGACTCCGCGCAAAAAGGCCCGGCCGGAGGCGGCGAGCGGGATCTCGACCGGCGCGCCCTCGACGGTGAGCCCGGCACCGACATGCAACAGGCGGCCGCCCACCACCAGCTCGAGGCCGGCCGGATCGGCGAACGCGCCGTCGAGCGGAGCGTCGAGCTCGAGCCAGCGGGCGCCGTCGACCGTCACCGCGTCGCCGCTCGGGCCGGTGCGGCGGAACAGGCGCAAGCCGGGGACCTGCGGGCCGGGCGCGCGGGCGCGCTCGAACCCGGCCGATAGCAGCCAGGCGCCGTCGACCACGAAGCCGCTCTCGTCGCCATACAGCGTCGGCACGGTGGCGCGCAGCCCGAGCGCGATCGGCTCGGGGCCGCTCGGGCGGATCAGCGTGGCCTCGACGAACGGCGCGCCCGGGCCGGTCATCCCTTGGCCTTGACCTTGCCCTTGGCCGTCGCTCCCGTCGGTGTCGGCCTGCCGGGTGCCGAGCACCAGGACCGCGTCGCCGTCGCAAGCGACCGCCTGGATCGGTGCGCCGTCGAGGGTGGCCGCCACCTCCTGGCCGCTTTCGCCGTCGAGAAATCGCACGATGACCTGAGGGCCGCGGGAGATCGCCACCACGAAGTCGTCGCCGCGCGCCGCCGCGCCGAGCCACGCGCCGGGGCCGAGCGCAAGATCGGTCTCGCCGCCCTGGCCGACGATGCGCGCGTGCAGGCCGTCCTCGTCCTGCCAGGGCAATAGATAGCGGCCGCCGGCCTGGGCGATCGCGATCGGCCACGGCGCGGCGAGCTCGCCGGGCACATTCCGGGCGGTGAGCGGCTCTTCGGGCTGGGCCAATGGACCCGCGGGCGCAGCGCCGCGCGGACCCGACTTGGGAGGGGCGCAGCCGGCCAGCGCCGCCGCGAACAGGAGGACCGGGAGCCGGCGCACGCTCCTTCCAAGAGCAACTCCGGGGCCCGGGCGCGCGGCGCACCCGAGCGCGGCGGGCGGCAAAAATTTGCTCCGATCCGTCCCTCGGTTTACTCGTCAACCATGAACCCAAGCTCCGCTCCGAAGGCGCCGCTCGCCCGCTGCGGCGGCTGCGGAGAGCCGCCGGCCCCGAACCTGCCGCTCCGGCGCGGCCGCTGCGCCCGCTGCTACGAGGCGTGGGTGCGCGCGCGTCCGGTCGGCACCGGCGCCACCTGCGCGGTCTGCGACGATCGCCGCCACCGCCATCTGCGCCACTACGAGATCGCGCTCCGGTCGAACGCGCCCGGCGGCCGCTGGATCATCCTCTGTCACAACTGCGCCGGGGTGGCCGAGACGCTCGCGCCTCCGCCCCGCTCGCTCGAAGGTTTGAAGATGCGGCTGCACCGCGATCGTCGCTGGGGCGATCGGCGCGCCGAGTCGGTCGGTCGGGCGAGCCCGCGCAGCCCGTCGCTCGAGCGGCGCGACGGCGATCGGCGCGAATCGTTGCGCGACGTGCTCGACGCCTCGGAGCTGGTCGAAGAGGTGATCGAGATGGTCGCCGATTACGAGACCATCTCCGAAGATCGGCTCGCCGATCTCGACGAGGTGACCGCGATTCACGCTCGCCTGCCGGCCGAGTGAGGGCCCTTCCGCCAGGTGACGCCCGCGACGACGGTAGACCGTCTGTCCTTGCGCCAGCCCTCCCGCTCGGCTAGATTCGCGCCGTTTCCCGAACTTTCCTGAGGAGATCCTTCGATGCTCGCAGCGATGCGCGCCAACTCGCGCAACGTCATCATCTACGTCCTGTTCGGCATCCTCATTGCCGTGTTCGTGATCAACTTCGGACCCGGCTCGAACGGCTGCGAGGCGCAGATCGCTCCCACCAACTATGCCGCCAAGATCGGCGGCGAGACGCTGAGCGAACAGGACTATCGGTTCGCCTATCTCGCGCTCGGCGGCGGGCAGTTCTCGGGACAGGCGGCGCGCGATCGGCGGATCAAAGAGTTCGTGATGGACAAGCTGATCGAGCGCGAGCTGTTCGCGCAGGAGGCCGAGCGGCTCGGCTTCGCGGTCTCGCAAAAAGAGGTCGAGGACATGATCGCCGACGGGCGGATGCTGGTGATGGGCGTGCCCCGCCGCATCGACGCCTACGTCTTCAAGGACGGCAAGTTCGACTACGAGCGCTTCAAGCAGGTGGCGCAGAACGAGCTCGGCGTGACGGTGATGCACTTCATCGAGATCGAAGAGCGCGAGCTGATGGCCGATCGCGTGCGCCAGATTCTCAAGGTCGGCACCAAGGTCTCGCCCGAAGAGGTCAAGGGCGACTATCTCGCCAAAGGGTTGCAGGTCAATTTGCAGTACGTCCGCTACTCGCCGCGCCGCTACGAGGACGCGATCGAGGTGACGCCGGCCGAGGTCGATGCCTACGTCAAGAGCCACGGCGATGAATTGAAGAAGCAATACGAAGAACGGGCCTTCCTCTATAAGAAGATCGATAAACAGGCGCGGCTGCGCCACGTGTTCGTCGAGGCGGCCAAGGACGCGACTCCGGCCGAGGTGGCGGCGGCGAAGAAGACCATCGATCAGGCGGCGGCGAAGGTGAAGGCGGGCACGCCGTTCGGCGAGGTGGCCAAAGAGCTCTCCGCCGACGAGCACACCAAGCTCAAGGGCGGGCTCATCGGCTGGCGCAAAAAGGGCTTCACCGGAATGCCGGCCGCGCTCGACACCAAGATCTTCGACGCCTCGACCAAAAAGGGCGCGCTCATCGGACCCGAGCGCACCGATCGCGGCTTCGAGCTCGTGCAGGTGGAGGACTTCCGCGAAGGCGACGTGCCGCTCGCGGCCGCCGAGCGCGAGATCGCCGAGGACGATCTGTCGAACGACCGCGCCAAGGCGATGGCCAAGACCGACGCCGACGCGCTCATGACCAAGCTCAAGGCGGGCGGCAAGCTCGAGGCGCTGGTGCCGGCCGAGCCGCCGGCCGACGAGACGCAGGAGCAGAAGCGGCAGCTCAGCCGCCGGCTCGCCGAGCCGCCCAAGCTCCTCGAGACCGGGCTGTTCTCGCGGCGCGGCGACATGGTGCAGGACATCGGCGTCTCCAAAGATCTCGCCAAGCGCGCCTTCGAGCTCAAGGCCGACGAGGTCGCCGGACCGTTCGAGGTCGCGGGCGGCTACGTGGTGGTCAAGCTCAAGGAGCACAAGGATCCCGACCTCGCCGACTTCGAGAAGCGCGAGCCCGAGATCATGCACGAGTACGAGCGCGAGAAGTGGGCCGAGGTGCTCGACGGCTGGGCGCGCCAGCGCTGCACCCAGGTCAAAGACGACGGTCGGATCAAGGTCAACACCGACGTGCTCACCTACGACGCGGAGACCGGCAAGGCGGAGAAGAGCGACTACCAACCCTGCTCGGGCGCGCGCCTGTTCTGATCGGTTCCGACATCGCCCGGCCGTTTCGTCAGGTACGTCGCTTCCCCACTTCTAATTTTCCGCTCAAACGTGGTATTCTGGCTTGCGCAGCTTCTTGAGCTGGCGCTAGCCGCGTGTCCAAGCGAATCGACAAAGATCGGCTGAGCCCCGAAGGTTCGGCCCCCTCCGAAGAATCCCGCCGCGGGGTGTCGCGCGTCGACACTTTGCCCGACGAGTTCATCAAGCTCCTGCAGAAGAGCGAGCTCGCGATCGGCGACGTGATCGCCGGCCGGTTCAAGCTGGTCGAGCCGCTCGGCGACGGCGCGATGGGCCAGGTGTTCGTCGCCGAGAACCTGGCGATCGGACGCAAGGTCGCGATCAAGGTGCTCAAGAACGAGCTGCTCGCCGACCCGAGCTTCCGCCAGCGCTTTCAGCAGGAGTCCGAGGCGATCGCGGCGATCGAGCACCGCAACGTGGCCCGCTTCCTCGACCTGGTGGTCGGCGATCCGACCTTCCTGGTGATGGAGTACGTGCGCGGGCAGACGCTCGATCAGGTGCTCGAGAAGGAGCAGCAGCTCGCCCCGATGCGCGCCGCATCGATCGCGCTCCGGCTGTGCTGGGCGCTCGAGGCGGCGCACGAGGCCGGGGTCATCCACCGCGACATCAAGCCGTCGAACGTGATCCTCACGCCCGATCTCGAGAGCGGCGAAGAGCCGAAGCTGATCGACTTCGGCCTGGCCAAGCTGGCCCACGCGGCGGTCAAGGCGGGGCTCACCCGCACCGGGCAGATCGTCGGCACGCCCGAGTACATGGCGCCCGAGCAGATCGCCAACAAGTCGGTCGACGCGCGCTCGGATGTCTACGCGCTCGGCTGTCTCCTTTATGAACTGGTGTCGGGGCGGCCGCCGTTCGAAGGCTCCGACGACGTGCAGGTGCTCTATCAGCAGCTCCACGACGCGCCGCAGCCGGTCGAACGGTTCGCGCCCAAGGCGCCCAAGGCGCTGCGTCAGGTGCTCGAGCGCGCGCTGGCGAAGAAGCCCGAGGATCGTTTTCAGTCGATGCGCGAGATGGCGGCGGCGCTCGAATCGATCGACGCGGCGGAGCCCGACGGGCGCGAGCCGACCGGACGCCACGTGCCCGGCAGCACCCATCGGGTGAAGAAGCCGGGGCCGCTCACGCCGCGCCTGCTCCGCGCGGCCGGGCTCGCGGCGCTCGTCGGAATCGGTGCCGGGTTCGGGCTCGGGCGGCTGCACCGCCACGCGCCGTTGCCGGCGCCGACCGCGCTCCTGCTGATCTCGTCTCCGGCGGGCGCGAGCGTGCAGCTCGACGGCAAACCGCTCAAAGAGACCACGCCGACCACGGTGCGCGGCCTCAGCCCGGGCGCGCGCTCGGTGCGGATGCAGCGGGGCCAGCAGGCGGTGGTCGAGCGTCAGGGCACCCTCGGCGCCGACGAGCGCGCGGTGATGAACATCGTCCTGCCGCCGGCCAGCCACCCGGTCGAGGTCCACTCCGCACCCGAAGGCGGATCGGTCTATCTCGACGGCAAGCTCGCGGTCGGCGAGACCCCGACGATGATCGAGGTCACCGACGAAGACTTCCACGAGGTGCGGGTCGAGAAGAACGGCTTCGAGACCGCCACCCGCGCGCTCACCCCCGACGATCACGATCCCACCATCCGCATCTCGCTCACCCCCGAGCGCCAGCCGCGCGGCACCTTGATGGTCGACTCCAACGTCGCCTCCGAGGTGTGGATCGACGGCATCGATCGCGGCTACACCACCCCGACCTTGGGGATCCACGTGAGCGTCGGCGAGCACGTGATCGAGGTGCGCGACGGATCGGGCCGCAAGGCCGAGGCGCGGGTGAAGATCGCGCAGGGCGAGACCCGGCGGCTCCTGCTCAGCCCCGAGGGCCCGGGCGGCGGGTCGGGAGGCAAGGGACCATGAGGGCGACGCTGGTGGCGCTGCTTTGTCTCGGGAGCGTGGCGGCCGCCGAGCCGCGCACGCTGCGGATGGCGGCGATCGCGCCCGAGGGCACCTCGTGGGCGCGCGAGCTCAAGGCGCTGGCGCGCGACGTCGAGACCGCCACCCATGGCGATCTGAAAATGAAATGGTACCTGGGCGGCATCGCCGGCGACGAGCTGGCCGCGGTCGGGCGCATCCGCAAGGGCCAGCTCGACGGCGCCGCGGGCGCGATCTTCTGCCAGTCGCTCGCGTCGTCGATGCGGGTGATGCGGCTGCCGGGGCTGTTCCACACCACCGCCGAAGCGCTCTACATCATGGGGCGGCTCAAGGGCGATCTCGACGAGGAGTTCCGGCGCAGCGGCTTCGCCAACCTCGGCGAGGCCGGCTTCGGGTTCGACATCATCTTGTCGCGCGAGCCGGTGCACACGCTCGCCGATCTGCGGCGCGGGCGCTTCTGGGTGTGGAGCCTCGACGAGGTGATG
>JANWLJ010000330.1 GCA_025450955.1 Polyangium sp. (in: bacteria)
GGCGCGCGCGCGTTTGCGCCTCGCTTCATCTCGCGACTCGCCGGCGCGCTGCTCGCGTCGGGGCGAGTTCTGCTCACCCACCTCGAAGACGGCGGAGTCGCGCCGGCCCATCACCTGCTCGGAAATTGGGTCGGCCTGCACCGGCTCGCGCTCGCGCTCGACGAGCCGGGCTGGCGCGAGCTCGCGCGCGCCGGAATCTTGCGCGAAGCCGCGCGGCAGGTCGGCGATGACGGCGCGCACTTCGAGGCGTCGACCGCCTACCACCGCTTCGCGCTCGAGCTCTTGCTGATCGCGCACCTCGGCGCGCGCTCGGCCGGCGCGCCGCTCGCGCTCGGGCCCACGCTCCTCGGCATGTTTCATTTTTGTCGCGGCGTGCTCGCGCCCGACGGCAGCGACCCCGGATTCGGCGACTCCGACGACGCGCGGCTGCTGCCGATCGTGCCGCGCCCGCCGCGCGATCGCGCCTATCTGGTCGCGCTCGGCGCCGCGCTGTTTCGCGATCCTTCGCTCAAGCGGCGGCGCGCGCCGGCGTGCGAAGAGGCGCTGTGGCTGCTCGGTCCCGGAGCGGTGCGCATTTATGATGAGCTGCCGGCGAGCATCGAGGCCGCGAGCGCCAGTTTTCGCCAAGGCGGCGTGCACGTGCTGCGCGCTCGCGGGATCTATGTCGCGCTGCGCTCGGGCCCTTACGGTCAACACGGCGTGGGCGGGCACGCGCACAACGATCAGCTCGCGCTGGTGGTGCACACAGGCGGCCGTCCGCTCATCATCGATCCTGGGACGGGCGGCTACACCAGCGACGCGCTCGGGCGCGATCGCTTTCGCGGCACCGCGGCGCACGCGACCGCGGTGGTCGACGGTGCGGAGCAGTCGCCGATGTTCGCGGGCCGCCCGTTCGCGCTGCCGGAGCGGGCGCGCGCACTTCCGGTGGTCATCGAAGATCGCGGCGATCGCGCCTGGATGATCGCGGCCCACGACGGCTATCTCCGACTGCCCGGGCGGGTGCGGCACGAGCGGCGGGTCACCCTGCATCGCGCCGCGCGGCTGCTCCTCGTCGAGGATCGCTTCACCGGACGCGGCGAGGCGGCGATCGAGCTGCGCTTTCCGCTCCTCGACGAGGCGCGGCTCGGCGCCGGGGCCAAGCTGACGGCGCGGCTGCGCGCGCTCGCGCCATTTGTGGGCGCGATCGATCCGGCCCGGGTGGTCGAGATCGGCGGCCGGGCCGCGCTGGCGCTCCTCGAAGATCGGCCCGTGGGCCCGCTCGCGCTGCGGATACAGGACGCGCCGTACTCACCTTCCTATGGAACGGTCGAGCCCCGTCCCCTTGTCGCCTGGGCCGGCCGCCTTACTTTACCGTCGACGGTGCGGGTCGCCGTTGTGCTATGAAGGCCATGATCATGTCACGTCCCACGAGGCGCGCTTGTTGACCCCACGCGGGGCGCGACGAGCATGAGCCGACTTTCCGCCGTGCAAGAAGCGCTGGCCGGACAGCCCGGCGCCGAGCATTTGCCGCTCGTCGAGTCGCTCTTGACCGAGCTGTGGGAGGCGCGCGACGGCGACGCGCCTTCGGCTCGCGCGAGCGCGGCGGCCGAAGCGCTCGGGCCGGCGATGCTCGAGCACGGGCTGGCGCCGTCGGCGGCGGTGCGGCTGGTCTTGAGCGCCGGCCGAGCGCTCGTCGATGTCGAGTCGTCTGCGGGCGGGCTCGACGGCGCCGGGGCGCGGCGGCTCGGCGCGCTCATCGATCAAGCGGCGGCCGATGTCGCACACGCGGTGGAGCACGCCCGCAGCGCGCGGCGCCAGGCCTGGCTCGCCTTCTTGGTCCACGAGCTGAAAAATCCGCTCAACACCATGCTCAACGCGATCTGGCTCCTGCGCGAAAAGGGCGCGTCGGGCCCGCAGGCGGCGCGCTTCCTCGATCTCGCCGAGCGCGCGGTGCGGCGCCTCGAGCAGCGCGCCCGCGACGTCCGCGATCTCGACGAGGAGCTCTTGCGCCCGCCGCCCGGCTGGGACGCCGCGCAGCACCAGGACGCGCACCGCTGACCCCGATCTTTTCCTCGACCCAACCACTCGGATCGGCTCGCGATCACCAGGGCCTCGGGAATCCGGCTTGACTCCCGGGCGGCCGGTCGCTATACCTCGTCTCGGAAATGAAAATCGTTTTCAACTTCAAGACCGCCCTGGCGGCGGTCTGCCTCCTGGGCCTCCTCACCACCGGGGAGGGGAGCGCGCGCGCCGAGGGGGTCTACTACTCGACCCGGGCGCTGCTCACCGACTTTTTCCGCTCGAGCCAGAACGTCACCTATAAGAAGGTGGAGATCGACCCGGGGATGCGCGAGCGGCTGGCGCAGCGCCTCGGGTACGTGCCGGCGCGCTCGTCGTACACCTTCTACGTCGCGAGCTCGAGCGGCCATATCGACGGCTACGCGCTCATCGACGAGCAGGTGGGCGAGCATCTGCCGATCACCTTCGCGGTCAAGATCTCGCCGGTCGGCGTGGTCGAGCGGCAGGAGATTGTTTGCTACCGCGAGCCGCGCGGCGACGAGGTGCGCGACGCGCGCTTCCGCCGCCAGTTCGTCGGCAAGACCGCGCGCGATCCGATCGCGGTCAACCGCGACATCGACGCGGTGAGCGGCGCGACCATCTCGTCGGTGGCGATGGCCATCGGGGTCAAGCGCGCGCTGGTGCTGTTCGACGAGCTGGTGCGGCCGAGCTCGCTCGCCGAGGCGCCGGTCGCGCGGCGCGGAACGTTTTAGCCGGTCCGCGTGCGGCAGTTCGCGTCGGGCGGCTTTCGCATCTGGAACCTCGGGCGCGAGGCCAAGCTGGTCTACACCTGCTTCGCGGTGTTCGCGCTTTTGGCGATCTTCGTCTCGGTGCTCTTTTACGAAGATCTCGTCGGGCCGCGCACCGCCGGCGTCGGCGGCTACTACGCGGGGCAGGTGCACGAGAGCGCGCAGGCGGCCGCGCCCGATCCGAGCGCGACCGGCCCCAAGCTCGATCTGCCGCCCGATCAAAAGCCCGAGCCGCTGACGGTGCCGGTCACCTACCGCAAGCTCCTCGAGGTCACCCACTTCCACCTGTTCACCGTGCCGGTGTTCCTGCTCATCATCGCCCACCTGTTCATGCTCACCGGGCTGTCGTCGCGCGCCAAGCTGTGGTGGATCGCGGGCGGCTGGATCTCGTCGCTCTTTCACATCGCGGCGCCGTGGCTGATTCGCTACGGATCTCCCGGTTTCAGTTTTTTATTTCCGGTGACCGGCGCGCTCATGGCGGTGACGCTCACCTTCATGACCGCCTATCCGATCATGGTGTTGTGGGCGCACCGTCCCGATCGCGCGCGCGAGAGCGAATCGGCCAGTAGCTAATTGAGCGAGACCGCTTCGTCGCCGCGGCCGAGCGCGCGGAGCAGCTCGCCGACCGCTTCGTCGACGGTGGCGTTCGAGGGCACGCGCACCAGGATGGTGCGGCGCCGGAGCCACCTGAGCGCCGCGTCTTCGTCGTCGGAGCGCACCAGCACCACGTCGGCGGCGATTCCGTCGAGCAGCGCCACCGCGTCGGCCGGCACGTAGGCGCCGAGCGCGTGCATGCCGGCGGTGCGCAGCGCGCGCACCATGAGCTCCCGCACCCGCGGATCGCGATCGACCACCAGCACGGTCACGCCGATCACTATTCGGCCACGAGCCGATCGAGCGACGGCACCACCAGCCGGCGGCGCACCACCTGCACCAATCCCTTCTGCTGCAGGATGCCGAGCGCGCGGGTCACCTTCTCGCGGCTGGCGCCGGCGAGATCGGCGAGCGTGCGATGGGTGAGGTCGAGCGCGATCTCGATGCCCTCTTCGCGCGGCTGGCCCCAGCGCTCGGCGAGCAGGAGCAGCGCCGACTTGAGGCGCGCCTCGGTGGTGTAGCGCGAGAGCATCCGCACCAGCCGCCAGGCGTCGGTGATGCGGCGGGCGAGCTGGCCGCGCAGGGCGCGCTGCATCTCCGGATGGGCGTCGAGCACGCGCTCCCAGCTCTCGCGCGGCACCGAGAGCACCTTGCTCTGGATGAGCGCGATCGCGGCGGCGGGCGCGGCGCCGCCGTCGTGCCACGGCGCGAGATCGCCGAACAGATCGCCGGGACCGTGCAGGGCGAGGATCACCTCCTTGCCCTCGGGGGTGGTCTGCACCTCCTTGACGCCGCCCTCGCGCACGATGAACACCGCGCGCGAAGGTTCATTGGCGCGCACGATCACCGCGCCGCGGGCGACGTTCTCTTCGACGGCGCCGGACAGCTCGAAGCGGGCGGGCTCGTCGAGCTCGGCCAGCCAACTCACTCCGCGTAGCGACTCGATGTCGATGGTCATGGCAGGAACCTCAACAGCTGGTGTTCGATCTCTTCCACTTTGCGATCCCAACTCTCTTCCGCCATCGCCGCCGACCGGGCGCGGCGCAACGCGAGGTCGCCCCCGTCGTCGGCGAGCGCGGCGCGTACCTGGTCGGCGAACTCGGCGGGGGTGCGGGCGAGCCGCACGCCATGCGACGCGAGCGCCGCCGCCTCGGGAATGGCGGTCGCCACCACCGGCAGCCCGGCCGCGAGATACTCGCGCAGCTTGAGCGGGCTCGAGCTCTCGGTGAGCGCGTTCGAGACGAACGGCAACAGCGCGACGTCGAACGCCTTGCACCAGCCGGGCAGCTCCTCGTACGGACGGCGCCCGACGAAGTGCACGTTGTCGAGCGCGCGCAGGCGGGCGAGCCCCTCGGGCGCGGCCTGGTGGACGTCGCCCACCAAGACCACCGAGCCCTGCGGAAACGCCTCGGCCACTTTCGCGATCGCCTCGAGATGGATCCACTCGGCGATCAGGCCGTGAAAGCCGATGAGCGGCCTCGGCAGCGCCTGCGCGCCAGCGGGCAGCGGCAGCGCGGGATCGAGCGCGCGGGCGAAGTGGGCGTGCTCGACGCCGTGGCGCACCAGCACCGTGTTCGGGTTGAGCTGCGACTTGGCCGAGACCAGCGGCTCGGAGCAGGCGATCACCAGGTCGCTCTTGCGGCACAGCTCCGCCTCCAGCTCGGCGATCTCGTCGCCGGCGCCGTCGAAGGCGCTGAACTCGTCGACGCAGTGATAGATCACCGCCTCGGCGCCGAGCGCGCCGGCGATCCAGGCCGAGGCGGGCACGAAGGTGTAGACCAGCGGCCGGCGAAATTCGAGCCGGCGCATCGCCGAGCGCACCGCCTGGCCCACCACCACTTCGTTGAGCCGGCGCATGAGCGGCGAGCGATAGCTCGGCACCGCCAGCGGCGAGAGCACGTGAATGCGCTCCTCCACTTGATAGAGGCCGCCGGCGAAGCGCTGGAGCTTGTCGAACAGGCGGCGCAGATCGTGGGCGGTGGCGCGCGGGGCGCGATTGCCGAGCGAGTTGATCCAAAGGACGCGGTTGCGCGCGGCGAGGCGCCGCATCACGTGCTTCTTCGAGAGCGGATCGCCGGACCAATCGTTGGCGAAGCAGACGA
>JANWLJ010000331.1 GCA_025450955.1 Polyangium sp. (in: bacteria)
GAGGCCGCGTGGGGCCGCTGGATCGCGGGCCCGCTTCTGGCCGGCGCGATCGCGGTCGGCACCGCCGCCCTCGCCGGCGCGGTGATGCCTGCGAAACCGAAGACGCCGCCGCAAAAACCGCAGGGGCGGCTGCGCATCAACTCGGTGCCGGCGGGCGCGGCCGTCACCGTCGACGGCAAGCTCTTTCCCCACTTCACTCCGACGGTGGTCTCGGGCGACGTCGGCGCGACCTTGCACCTCGGCTTCAAGCTCGACGGCTACGCGGCGAAGGCGGTCGACGTCTACATCGCCGACGGCGAGCATCCGTTCGCGCTCAAGCTCGACGCGCTGCCCGCGCCGCCGCCGGCTCCGGTCGTCGTGGCCCCGCCGCCTGCGCCGAAGAAGGAGCACCACCACGCCGAGAAGAAGGTGGCCGCCGGCACCGGCACCATCTCCATCTTCGTGCGCCCGTGGGCGATCGTCTACGTGGACGGCAGCCGCCTGCGCCAGACGCCCGTCGAGAACTTCGCGCTCCCGTCGGGCAAGCACACCATCGAGCTGGTCAACGAGATCAAGAAGCGCCGCGAAAAAGTCCCGCTCACCCTCAAGCCGGGCGAGACCGAAGAGATTCGTCGCGACTGGGATCAGTAGCGCTCGCCCGGGTGTGAGTCGGGCTGCCTCAGTCGGGTGAGCCGGGGCGTCTCACTCCGCCGTCCGCTCGGCCTCAAGATCGCGAATCTTCACACCGCCTGACCTGGCACCCGGAGTGCTACCCTGACTCGCGGGAGAGCTCTCATGTCGCGCAAGGCTTGTCTCGTGGTCGCGCTCGGCGCCCTCGTCGGCGCGGGCTGTGTTCAGCAGAGCGCGGCGCGGATCAACGCCGACGCCGGAGTCCCGTTTCAGGTCGACTCGCCCGCGGTCTACGTCGCCAAGGTGAAGAACCTCCTGGTCGGCCTGCCGCCCACCGACGCCGAGGTCAAGGCGGTCATCGCCGACCCGGGCGCGCTGCGCGGCCTCATCGATCAGTGGATGGCGCTGCCCGAGTACCAACAAAAGATGATGGTGTTCTTCGAGATCGCGTTTCAGCAGACCCAGATCACCGCCGCCGATTTCACCGACATGATCCCGCCGCAGGGGCTCGGCGTCGGCACCGGCGGGCAGATTCCGCTCCTGTTGCAGGACCTGCAAGAGAGCTTCGCGCGCACCGTGCTCGCGCTGGTGTCGTCGGGCCAGCCGCTCACCACCGCGTTCACCACCCATCAGCTGATGATGACGCCGGCGCTGATGGAGCTCTATGCGTTTTTGGATTCGCGGCACGTCGACGACAACGCCAAGGTGACCGATCTGTTCGCGGCCGCTCATCCGGCGGTGCAGATCACGCTCGAGGCGTCGCAGGGGCCGATCCCGATCGCCGATACCCTCAATCCCGCCAGCCCGAATTACATGCACTGGTACAACCCCAATATCGGCAAGATCACCTCGTATCCGGATCAGACCTGCAACGTCGATCCGATCGTGTTGCCCGCCAGCGCCTACTCGCTGCACCTGCTTCTGTACGGCGGCATCGACAGCCACAAGACGCCGTTGAAGGTGGGCTGCGCGCCGAGGCAGACCAGCGGCTACCAGATGGCGCCGAGCGACTTCACCACCTGGAAGATGGTGACCCTGCGCGCGCCCCAGAGCGGCGAGTCGATCACGCCGTTTTACGATCTGCCGACTTTGCGCGCGGCCGGCGAGCTGGTGCTGGCGACGCCGCGGGTGGGTTCTTCTCGACCCCGGCCTTCGGCGCCAACTGGCCGACCAACACCAGCAACCAGATGCGGGTGACGATCAACCAGATCCTGATCGTGACCACCGGCATGGCGATCGACGGCAATGACAAGACCGCGCCGTCGAGCACCCCGGGTCTCGACGCCGAGCACGCCGCCGCCGGCAGCGCCTGTCTCGGCTGCCACCAGCTCCTCGATCCGACGCGTTCGATCTTGTCGAGCACCTGGTCCTGGTACTACTACCCGCAGAGCGACCCGGCGTTGATGCAGCAGAAGGGGCTGTTCGCGTTTCAAGGGGTGATAAAGCCGGTCACCAGCATCGACGACTTCGCCGCCACGCTGGCGAGCCATCCGGCGGTGCCGGCGGCGTGGGTGCAGAAGCTCTGCTACTGGGCCAATTCGACGGCGTGCGACGTCGCGGATCCGGAGTTTCAGCGGATCGTCGGCGTGTTCCAGAGCTCGAACTTTTCGTGGAACGCGCTGGTCAAAGAGCTGCTCTCGTCGCCGATCACCACGCACACCGCGCTCACCGCCACCACCGCCGAGAGCGGCGAGGTGATCGCGGTGACCCGTCGCGATCATCTGTGCGCCGCGCTCGATGACCGGCTCGGGCTCACCGACGTCTGCGGCCTCGACGCCAACGCCAAGCGCACGCAGTCGCCGGTGCCGCAGATCGTGTCCGGACTGCCCTCGGACGGCTACGGCCGCGGCTCGCCGATTCCGGTCCTGCCCAATCAGCCGACCATCTTTTATCGCGCCGGCCTCGAGAACATCTGCGAGGCGGTGGCGGCGATGGTGATCGACGCTCCGGCGAATCCGAGCATGCCGAACGCGAAGATGTGGTCGAGCGCGCAGCCGAACGCGGCGATCGCCGACTTCGTCTCGACGGTGATGGCGCTCACGCCGTCGGATCCGCGCTCCGCGCCGGCGGCCGCGCTCCTCGAGGGGCACTTCACGGCGGCGGTGAAGAGCGGCGCGAAACCGACCGCCGCGCTCGAGTCGACGTTCGTCGCCGCCTGCTTGTCGCCGTCGTCCATCGGCATCGGAATGTGAGGAGAGCGCCATGAAGGTCACTCGACGAGAAGCTCTGATGTCGGTGCTGTTCGGCGCCGGTTACGTCGGCTTGCGCGCGCTCGCGACCGGGCTGCCCGCGTCGTTTCTCCTCAATCCCCGACGGGCGCTCGCGGCCGGCGGCGCGATGTGCGTCGATCCGTCCAAGGCGCAGTTCGTGATCCTCGCGACCTCGGGCCAGGGCGATCCGATCAACGCCAACGTGCCCGGCACCTACGACGATCCGCTGATCACCCACAGCACCGATCCCACGATGGTGAAGACTCCGCTCACCCTCTCTGGCCAGAGCTACATAGCGGCGCAGCCCTGGTCGACGCTGCCGCAGGCGGTGCTCGATCGCACCTGCTTCTTTCATCTCATGACCAACACGCCGGTGCATCCGAAGGAGCCCGACGTCCTCAAGCTGATGGGCAGCATCTATCAGTCGGAGATGTTGCCGTCGCTGCTCGCCAAGCAGCTCGCGCCCTGCCTCGGCACCGTGCAGGCGCAGCCGGTCACCGTCGGCGCGACCACCCCGTCGGAGGGGCTGGTCTACGACGGGCAGGCGCTGCCGATCATCCCGCCTTTGTCGCTTCGGGAGACGCTGGCCAGTCCGACCGGCCCGCTCACCACGCTCCAGCCGCTGCGCGATCAGACCCTGGCGCAGCTCGACGAGCTCTACCGCAACGGCGCCAGCCCGTCGCAGCGCGCCTATCTCGACTCGCTCGTCACCTCGCAAAAGGAGGTGCGCTCGATCCGTCAGGATCTGCTCGACGCGCTCGCCGGCATCAAGGACAACAGCGTCACCTCGCAGATCACCGCCGCGATGACGCTCATCCAGATGAAGGTGACGCCGGTGGTGGCGATCCACATTCCGTTCGGCGGCGACAACCACCACGATGCTGGGCTGCAAAACGAAGCGGCCCAGACCGTCTCGGGCGTGGCGTCGATCGCGAGCCTGATGTCGTCGCTGGCCGCCGCGGGGCTGCAGGATCAGGTTTCGTTTCTCACCCTCAACGTCTTCGGCCGGACGCTCGGGCCGGCCAACACCGACGGGCGGCAGCACAACCAGAACCATCAGGTGTCGGTGGCGATCGGCAAGCCGTTCCGCGGCGGCGTGATCGGCGGCGTGGCGCCGCTGATGGGCGACTACGGCGCGGTGGCGATCGACTCCAAGACCGGCAAGGCGAGCGCCTCGGGCGACATCTCGGCGATGGACAGCCTGGCCTCGTTCGGCAAGACCGCGCTCGCGGCGGTGGGCGTCGACGCGACCACCCTCTCGACGAGCATCACCACGGGCACCGTCATCACCGGCGCGCTGGCTTGAACCGCGAGCCGAAGCCGCTCGGTCGCGCGCGCGAGCTGCGAGCGATGATGACCCTGTCTCGCCGGGAGGTCTTGTGCGGCGGGCTGGCGACCGGCGCGGTGCTCGCCTCGGGCGGCCTCTCGGCGGCGGGCTGCGGCAATCAGGTCGTGCCGGCGCCGTTCGTCGACGTGACCACCCTGCCCGGCGATCCGGCCGCGCTCGATCTCGATCCCGCGTCGATGAGCTTCGGCCAGCTCGCGGTGAGGCTCGCGGCGCTGCCCGATCTCGAGCCGATCGGCGGCGCGGTCACCTTGCGGCTTCCCAAGCTGACGCCCGGCACCTTGCCGTTCGCGCTGCCGCCGTCGATCCTGTTCGTGCATCGGGGCGCGCCCGGCGATCCGCAGGAGTACATCGCCACCGACGCGACCTGCCCGCACGCGGGATGCCCGCTCGGCTACGCGCCCGAAGATCGGCTGATCGAATGCCCGTGTCACGGCTCGCGCTTTCGCGCCACCACCGATCCGGGCGGCTGCGTCGGCCAGGTGGTGCATCTGCCCGCGCCCTCGGCCCTGCGCGCCTACGGTGTCGACGCGAGCGGCGATCCACTGCTCATCAACCTCTCGGTCGATGTCTGCGCGGCGGCCGGCGCACCGACGGTAGTCGGCGGCCAGATCACCCTCGCGCTCGCCGACGTCCCCGAGCTGGCGATGGTCGGCGGCTCCAAGGTCTTTCCCTCGGTGAATGGCTTTCCCGATCCGATCGTGCTGGTGCGCCAGGACGCGATGACCGTCGACGCGCTCGACGCCAAGTGTACCCACCTCGGCTGCACCGTGGCCTTCAACCCGACGCGGATGGATCTCGAATGCCCATGCCACGGGTCGACCTACGATTTGACCGGCCAGGTCACCCATCCGCCGGCGCCGCTGCCGCTGCGCAAATTACCGGTGAGCTTCGACGGCACCACGATCATCGTGACGGTCGGCTGAGCGCGCCGGGTCGGCGCGCATCGAGGCGGGCGCTGGAGGTGAAATGGGGCGCGGCAGGGCGCCGCGCCCCTCGGTCAAGCTACTTGCAGAGGCCGATGCGCTTCCACGGCGCCGGGTCGCTGCCCAGCATGTAGACGTCGGTGCAGGTGCCGGTCGCGCAGGCCATCGCCGGCATTCCACCGTCGGTGTTGTCGACGCCGGCGTCGTTGCCCGACATGCCGCCCGGCAGGTAGCAGAGCTGGTGGCACAGGTTGTCGCCGGTCGGCATGGTCGAGGCGTTCATCACGTCGCACTGATCGCCGTCGATGCAGACGTCGATGAATTGCATCGCCGACGACTGGCCCGCCGCCTGGTAGAGGCACTCGAGACCGTCGGCGATCGGGCCGGGGTTGGTGACCACGTCGAAACAGATCGGCCCCTTCCACAGGTCGCCGGTCGCGGTGCCCATCGCATCCTTGGTCTCGTCGTCGACGATGCAGTGGCGCAGCGAGCCGTCGGTGTTGGGCGCGCAGGTGTCCTTGCCGATGAGGCAGGTGTCGTAGCAGAAGCCGGTGTTGCCGGTGCCGACCGCGGCGCGGACGCAGCCGCCCTCCTTGCCGCCGCCGAGCGCGCACGAGGCGCCGTTCATCGTCGGGTCGCAGGTGAGGTTGCCGCTCGGGAAGCAGGTGTTGCTCGGGTTGCCGTTGAAGCAGGCGTAGCCGGTGCGGCAGTCGGTCGCGGCGGTGCAGTTGGCGAGACAGAACTTGCCCTGGGTGCCGAAGTCGGTGCAGGTGCCCATCGAGCCGCAGTCGGTGTCGGTGGTGCACGTCGAGCTGCAGTAGCCGTTGCGGACGCCGAGATAGCCCGAGGTGTTGAAGAGCGTCTTGGTCCAGCACACTGGCGCCGTGCCGTCATGGCAGTCGGTGGTCGCCTTGCACGGGCTGCCGATCGCGCCGGCGCCCGCCATGTCGGGGCCGGGTTTGACGACGGCCATATCCATGCCCGCGTCGCTCTTGTTGGTGCCGTTGTCGCCGCAGCCGACGCCGCAAAGCGCCACCGCTCCCAGGATTGCCAGAACCTTGCTCATGAACCGCCTCCACCAATGAGTAGTCTAGAATCGGCGGCCTTGTACGATCGCCGCCCACGGGTGTCAAGTTACTCCACATGGGCGGAATTTGTCGATGCCCTGGATCACGCGAGTGTAGGTTGCGCGCCGAGGTTATCGCTCGGGACGCTCGACCCGAGGCCCGCCGCACCAACCGTGGACGCGACGCCACGGTCGAATCAAGATCGTAGTTTGTAGCCGGTGGCGAGCATCCACCAGGTGAGCGCGAAGGCGGCGATCGCGAAGCCGCCGGTGACGATCAGGCCGACCAGCGGCGGTGAGCCGGCGGTGCCGAGCAGGCCGTAGCGCAGCCCTTCGACCATATAGAGGATGGGGTTGGCGAGGGTGAGGGTCGACCACGGCTTCGGCAGCATCGACACCGA
The DNA here is from genome assembly GCA_025450955.1 of Polyangium sp. (in: bacteria). GTDB lineage: Bacteria > Myxococcota_A > Polyangia > Palsa-1104 > Palsa-1104 > JANWLJ01. The sequence goes on from JANWLJ010000331.1 coordinate 6,558, forward strand.
GTAGAAGACGCCGCCCAAAAAGGTGAGCGGGGTGATGACGAAGGTGGGGATGAGGTTGAGCTGCTCGAACTTGTCGCTCCAGATCGCGAGCGCGAGCCCGAACAGTCCGAAGGTGATGCCGACCAGGGTCGCGAACACCAGCACCCAGCCGAGGTGCGCGATCGAGAAGCCGGTGAACACCGCCGCCACCAGCCAGACGATCGATCCCACCAACAGGCCGCGACAGACCGCCGCGGTGATGAACGCGATCAGCAGATCGGCGGTGCCGAGCGGCGCGACCAGCAGATCCACCACCGTCCCTTGCACCTTCATCATGAACATCGACGACGAGGTGTTGAGAAACGCGTTCTGTATGATCGCCAGCATGATCAGACCGGGGACGATGAAGCGGATGTACGAGACGCCGTCGATCTCGCGCACCGAGCCGCCGAGCGCGAAGCCGAACACCAGAAAATAGAGTGAGGTGGTCACCACCGGCTGCGCCAGCGTCTGGCCGGGCACGCGCAAAAAGCGGTGGATCTCCTTTTTGAGCAGGGTGCGCCTGCCGATCGGGTTCACGCGCGGCCTCCGGTCAGGGTGAGGAACACCTGCTCGAGCGAGGGCTGCTCGGTGCGCATGTCGACGATCGGTGCGGGCAGCGCCGCCACCTCGGCGAGCACGGTCGAGAGATCGCTCGCGCGCAGCGGGCAGGTGAGCTGGGTGCCGCTCGCGTCGACGGTGACGCCGAGCGCGGCGAGCTTTTCCGGAAGCGCGCGATCGATCGGCGCGCCCAAGGTGAACAGCACCTGCCGCCGGCCGTGGCTGGCGAGCAGCGCCGACGGACGATCGAGCGAGATCAGCCGGCCGTGATCGATCACCGCCACCCGATCGGCCAGCTCCTCGGCCTCTTCGAGATAGTGGGTGGTGAGCACGATCGTGGTGCCGCCCGCGCGCAGGGTCCGCACGTAGGCCCACAGCTCGCGGCGCAAGGTGACGTCGACGCCCGCGGTCGGCTCGTCGAGAAACACCACCCGCGGCCGGTGCACCAGCGCCTTGGCGATGAGCAGCCGCCGCTTCATCCCGCCCGACAGCTCGCGGGCGTTGACGTCGGCCTTGTCGGCGAGCGTGAGGGCGAACAGCACCTCGTCGATGCGCGCCTCGTCGGGCGGAAGGCCGTAGTAGCCGAGCTGAAAGCGCAAGACCTCGCGCGGCGTGAAGAAGGGATCGAAGTTGATCTCCTGCGGCACCAGGCCGAGCTGGCGGCGGGCGTCGAGCGGCGCGCGGGCGACGTCGTGCTCGAGCACGCGGGCGTGGCCCGAGCTGGCGCGGGTCAGGCCGCAGACGATCGAGATCCAGGTGGTCTTGCCCGCGCCGTTCGGGCCGAGGAGCGCGAAGATCTCGCCCTGCTCGATGCGCAGCGAGACGCCGCGCAGGGCCTCGACTTTGGGGTAGCGCTTGGTGAGCTCTTCGGTCTCGACGGCGGCGGGCATCGGGGTCGTGTAGCCTTGGATGCGGCCCGCGGTCAACCGGCGGGCGAAAACGGCACGGGACGGCCGTCACCGGCGGCCGGCGGATCGACCAGTGGCCAACAGACCTGCCATTGGGGGCTCGGCGCATCAGGGCGGTTTTGCAAACCGCTGAAACCATATAGGCGGGGATCTGGTACGTCCGCTGCACTGCGCAGCCCGCAGGAGCGGAGCATGTTCAACGACGAGGAGATGTTGGCGATCCGCGAGCAGTACGAAGAGCGGATCGCGGCCGAGGTGGAAAAGCGCGAGGAGCTCGAGTGGCAGGTGCGTCGCGCGCTCGCGGCGATTCGCGACTCCGAGAAGGATGCGCGCAAGGCCGCCGACCAGATGAGCCGCGTTCACGCCACGCTCGCGGCGCTGCTCTCGCCCGGCGAAGCCGCGCCGGCGCCGGAGCCGAAGCGTCAACCGCGGCGCAGCTCGATGCCGCCCAGGCCCGCTCCCAAATTGCCGCCGCCGCTGCCGCCGGCTTCCAAGACGTCGGCGAGCCCGCCGGTGCGCCGCGGTCCGCTTCCGCCGCGCGAGCTGCCGGGCTATCGCCGCCTGGTCGCCTGATCCGCGAATGCCGATCGCCTTCGTCGCCGGCGCCACCGGCTATACCGGACGCGCGCTCCTCGCCGAGCTCGCGCGCGGCGAGTCGGAGTGGCGCGCCCGGCCGCACGCCCGCGCCCAAGGAAAGGTCGACGGCGCGGTGGTGTGCGATCCGCTCGACGTCGCCGCGCTCACCGACGGCATGCGCGGCGCGGACGCGGTGGTGCAGCTCATCGGCACGGTGCGCAAGCGCTTCGACGAGGGCGACTACGAAAAAATCGACTACGGCACCACCGTCGCGCTCGGCGAGGCGGCCCGCGCCGCCGGCGTGTCGCGTTTCTTGTTACTGTCCTCGACGGGAGCGGGGCGGCCGATGGGCCGCTACTTGAAAGTGAAGCGGCGCACCGAGGATTGGGTGCGGCAGAGCGGGCTCGACTGGACGATCGTGCGGCCGTCGTTCATCGTCGGGCCGGGGCGGCGAGGGGCGGCGATGCTCGGCACGCTCGTCGGCTGGTCGCCGAAGCTGCGGGCGATCGAGGTGAGCGAGCTGGCGCGGGTGTTCGTGCGCGCCCTCGAGCGGCCCGCGCAGGTGAGCGGGAAGATCCTCGAGGGCGCTTCTTTGTGGGAGCTGCTCAGGTAGGAAGAGCTATCGGGCTACCCAGTGACCGCGCTGGAAGCGCCAGTGATTGCCGGCTGGCACCCAGCGGCCCGGCATCCAGACGTAGCCCTCGCGCGGCTGCTGGTAGTGACCGGGGATCCAGCGATAGCGGTGACCGTGCCACTGCCAATGGCCGGGCGTCCACTGCCAGCCCGGCTGCGGCGGAGGCGGCGCGGTCTCGGCCATCGGCGCGGGCGGCGGCGCTTCCACCTCGACCCCGGCCGGCTCCACCTCGACGGGCGGCGGCGCTTCGACCATCGGCTGCGGCGGCTCTTCGACGACCGGCTGGGCGACCTCGGCGTTGTCCCAGTAGCCGTCGTGGAACTCCCAGGCGCCGTTGACGTTCACCCACGCGGCGGGAACCCAGACTTCGCCCGTCGCGGGCGGCAGGATCCAGTTGCCGGCGACCCAGTAGTGCGCGCCGTTCCGCCATCCCCAATACCCCGCCCGCCAGACGTGCCGCGGCGACGGCGCCCGGGTGCGGACCTCGTAGCGTGGACGCGGGGGCGCGACGCCGATGCGGACGCCGACCCGCGGACCGCGCACCACCACGCCGCCGCGCGGGCCGACCACCACCCGCCCGCGTACTCCCGGCGCGCCCACCACCACCCGTCCTCCCCGTTCTTCGCGTTCTCCCCGGTGTCCGCGGGCCATGGCCACTTGCGGCAAGAGGAGCAGCGAAGCCAAGGCGATTCCGATCGAACGCATGTGCGATCTCCTTGAGGCCGTCTGCGCCTGAGACGTGCACCCGGGCCCGGCCATTCAAGCCACCCGGGAGCCGCGGGATCATGACGCGGAAGACCGGGTTACGTCAACCGCGCGGCGCGCGTGACGCCCTCGATCAGCTCGGTGAGAAACACCGCCGGCGGACGGCCGCCCGAAGAGTGGTGCACCACCCGTCCGTCGGCGCTCAGGTAGAGGCAATAGGGCGTGCGCTGCAGATCGCCAAGCGGCGCGAGCAGCGCCTGCACGTCGGGCGCGAGGTGATCGAGATCCTGCGCCAGACAGACGTAGTGCTGGTCGAGGTACTCGTGGATCTCCTCTTTGGCGACCGTCTTCTCGACGAGCGCGCGGCAGCCGCCGCAGCTCTGCCGGCCGAGCTGCGCCAAGACGAAGCGCCCGCTCCGTTGCGCTTCGGCGAGCGCTTCGGGGAGCGAGTCGTACCAGAGCTGCGGGCTTAAAAAGTGGGGGTGGCGACCGTTCGACATGGCGCCATCTTATCCGCTATGTTCCGCCCCATGAGCAAACCCGAAGGGATTGCGATCAACAGTGAGTCGGGCTCGGCGGCGTCCGAAGGACGCCCTACGAGCAAGTTGCCTGTGATCGAGAGCGAGAAGGTCGAGACCACGCTGCCGCCGCTCTCGGAGGATCTGCCGTCGTCGCGCAAGGTGTTCGCCAGCGACGGGGAGCTCCAAGTTCCGGAGCGGGAGATCGCGCTGTCGGGCGGCGAGCCGCCGCTGCGGGTCTACGACACCTCGGGGCCGCAGGGCCACGACGTCGCGCGCGGGCTGCCCAAGCTGCGCCAGCCCTGGATCGAAAAGCGGCTCGCCCGCGGCGATCGCAATTTTTCCCAGATGCACTACGCGCGGCGCGGCGAGCTCACCGAGGAGATGCGGTTCGTGGCGCTGCGCGAGCGGGTGGCGCCCGAATTCGTGCGCGACGAGGTGGCGCGCGGGCGGGCGATCATCCCCGCCAACCGCAACCACCCCGAGCTCGAGCCGATGATCATCGGCCGCAACTTCCTGGTGAA
>JANWLJ010000332.1 GCA_025450955.1 Polyangium sp. (in: bacteria)
ACAGGCGCAGCGTCTCGATCACCGAGAGACGCTCTTGCAGGTGCGTCTCCTGGAGCGAGATGCCGAGGCGGGCGCGCAGCCACGCCTCGTCGGAGGCCCAGCGGCGGCCGAGCACCTGCACGTCGCCGGCGGTGGGCTCGTTGAGCCCCTCGAGGATCTCGACGGTCGTGGTCTTGCCGGCGCCGTTGGGCCCGAGCAGGCCAAAGCATTCGCCGCGCTTCATCGTGAGATCGAGCCCGTCGACCGCGCTGAGCGCGCCATATTTCTTGACCAGCCCGCGGCAACGGATGGCCAGGCCCTCTCGCGATTTCATCTCGGGCGAACGCACGCTCGGGGTCATCAAGGCTGAGAGAGGATACTTGATGCGGCTCAGCCTGGTAGCTTGAAATAGCGGCCGGGCAGGACAATCAAATCGACCGCCGTCGATTTACACCAAGGGGTCATCGAGACGATTGATCCAGTAGTCGGGATGGCGGCTCGCGTGGGCGATCGCGAGAACGACGACGCGATCGCGCTCCGGCTGAATCAGGTAGGCGATCGCGAATGGGAATGCTGATAACAAGAACCGCCGAACGTTCGCGGCCCGTCGGAGGCCCGGCCAGGCAGCCAGGTGTAAGGAGCTTCGGCGATCACACTGAACGCGCGCTCCACATCGGCTACGAAACTGATCGCGAGCCCCGGCCGGCGCTGTTCGTACCAGTCGCCGGCGCTGGCCACGTCGGCTTCGGCGTCGGCATGGAGAATGAGCTGCCACGAGCTACCGGCGCCAGCGGGCGATCAGCCGTTCGCGGACCTCGCTCCACTCGACGAGCGGCGCGCTGCCGTCCTCCACCTCGCGAGCCCGCTGCTCGATCAAGCGTGCCCACGCCTCCCCTGCGGCCGGATCGGCCTCGGACTGATCGAGACTTTCCAGCAGCTCATGCGCGAGCGCCGCGCGCTTGTCGAGCTGCAGAGCAATGCTTCGTCGCAGAGGCTCCTCTTCGACGACAGGTGCCAAGTATAGCGGTGTTGCTGCACGCGTGGCCGGCGCGGCGCAGCAGTGGCAATCGGCACCTGCCGAGCTGCGGATCCTTCGTGCGCCGGCCAAAGATCCGGGAGGGTGGCGGCGGTGGTATCTTGATCTTCGGCGAGCCGGGTAGCGCGAGGCGTGGGGCCTCTGGCGCGGCTGGGCCGAGAAGGATGCCTGCTTCGTGGAGACGCGCAGACTCTCGAGCAACATTACGCGCGTGGTGGCTCGCGGCGACGCCGAGGTCCGCCTCATGCAAACCTGCACCGGCGAGGTGCTCGCCGGGCCGGGGGTGGGGACGGTGGCGCGGCTCGAGCGGCCGACCTTTACCATCGGGTCGCATGAGTCGAACGATCTGGTGCTGGCCGACGACGCGGTCTCCAAGCACCACCTCGAGATCACCGTCGAGCCGGACGGCTATCGCATCGTCGATCTCTCGTCGTCGAACGGCACCTATCTCGGCGGGGTGAAGGTAGCCGACGTCACCACGGTCGAGCCGATCACGCTGCACCTCGGCACCACCACCTTGCGGCTCACGCCGGCGATGGGGGAAAAGGAGCTGCCGGCGTTTGGCGCGCCGCGCTTCGGCTCGGTGCTCGGACGCTCGGTGGTGATGCGCGAGTTGTTCGTAAAGCTCGCGCAGGTGGCCAAGAGCGACTGCTCGGTGCTCATCGAGGGCGAGACCGGCTCGGGCAAGGAGCAGGTCGCCGAGAGCCTTCATCTCGAGTCGCCGCGCAAGGACGCGCCGTTCGTGGTGGTCGACTGTGGCGCGCTCTCCGGCGAGCTGCTCGAGTCGGAGCTGTTCGGCCACGCGCGCGGCGCGTTCACCGGCGCCGACTCGGAGCGCAAGGGTCTTTTGCAAATGGCCGACGGCGGCACGGTGTTTCTCGACGAGGTGGGCGAGCTGCCGACCGCGCTTCAGGTCAAGCTCCTCGGCGTGCTCGAGCGGCGCAAGGTGACGCCGGTCGGCACCTCGACCGCGCGCGCGATCGACGTGCGGGTGATCGCGGCGACCAACCGCAACCTCGCCCGCGACGTCAACGAAGGGCGGTTTCGCTCCGATCTGTTTTTCCGTCTGGCGGTGGTGCGGCTGAGGGTGCCGCCTTTGCGCGAACGGCTCGACGACATTCCGATGCTGGTCGAGCATTTTCTCGAGCAGCTCCGGCAGCGCGAAGGGGAGCACGTCCCGTCGGTGCTGCAGCCGATCGAGCTGGCGCGCCTGTCGGCGCAGCCGTGGGCCGGAAACGTCCGCGAGCTGCGAAACGCCGTCGAGCGGCTGGCGCTGCGCTTAGGCGGCGAGCCGGCGCCCGAGGAGGTACAGAACCGCGCCGAGCCGTTCATGAAGGCGCGCGATCGCTTCGTCGAAGAGTTCGAAAAGCACTACCTCACCGACATCCTCGAGCGAGTCGGGATGAATGTGAGCGAGGCCGCGCGTCAGGCCGGCGTCGACCGCCGCAATTTTCAGCGCCTGCTCCGCCGTCACCAGATCAGCCCCCGCGAGCTCAAGCGCACGTAGCTGGCTCGGCTGAAAAGTCAGGGAAGTTTCCGCGGAGAGGGCCGTATCAGCTCCGCGGCATGAAACGCTGGGCAGTCCTCATTTGCACCTTTACCAGCGCCGTCGTCGCGACCTGGATTGCATGGAGGCTGGTTGCTCCCGACGTGGCGTTTTGGGAGAGTCACGGATACACCAGCGGGCCGGAGCTCAAGTTCGTCGTGGCCGCGGCGGTGGGCGGAGGCGTGCTCGGGTTCCTGGTGTCTCGGCGGATCTTCGTCGGGCCGCGGCTGTCGCGCGTCGAGTGGATGATCGAGATGGTGCCGAGCGGGTCGGTGGCTCTTCTGCTCGCGCGGCTCCAGGGCCGCGGATTTTCGGCGGCCGCGGAGATGCTGGACGAGCTGGGGGAGTCAGCGACGGCGGCGAAACCGGAAGCGCCCCTCGCTGGTGTGCAGCTTCGGCTGACCCTCGAAGGTAGGGCGCGCCACGCCTGCGTCGTCGTGCGTCTCGGCCCGCGGGTGGACGGGCAGGCGCGCGCGCTTGGCTTCGTCGAGGCGCGCGACGTCGAGGGCGGCCGCCATCCTCGGCTCGCTGGTGAAGTGATCTGCGCGCTCGACGAGCTCCATCCCGGCGTCCTCTACAAGCGCTCCGATTCGTCCCTCTCGCTCGATCCGGCGGCGCAGCTCCGCGCGCAGCTCGACGGCTGATTCACGCCGAGCGATCCAGGTCAGTCGGTGGCGAGCGCGCGGGTGAGGACCTCGAACGAGCGGTCGTAGCGGAACTGGGTGTTCATGTGGCCGCCTTCGAACTCTTCGTGCACGTAGGCGATGCCGGCCGCCGAGAGCTTGGCGGCGAGTTGGCGGGTGCCGAGCTGAATGTTGTACTCGTCGGCGACGCCGGCATCGAGGAAGAGCGCGCGCAGCTTTCCGAGCGCGTCGAGGTTCTTGCGATCGTCGAGCATCCGCACCGGATCCCAGGCGAGCCAGCGCGACCAGGTCTCCGGTAATAGCGCGCCGGTGAGCGGATTGAACGGGAGATCGAATCCTTCGCCGTAGCCGTATGGCCCCGACGCGCGCGGCGACCAGGCGGCGGCGCAGCACAGGTTCGACATCACCTCGATCGCGGCGCCGGACTTCATCGGCTGCGCGTCGAACCAGGCGAGAAAGCCGGGGATGCCGCCGCGCTTCTCGAGGGTGATGAGGGTGCGGCCGAACTCTTTTTGATACGAGAGATCGAACGCGCTGTCGCCCGCGTGCGAGCCGACCGCGCCGAACACCTCGGGCCGCATCATCCCCATCACCAGCGCGCCGTAGCCGCCGGACGACTTGCCGACCACCGCGCGCGCCTCTTTGCGCGGGAGGGTTCGGTAGCGCCCGTCGACGAGCGGGATGAGCTCGTCGGCGAGGTAGCTCTGGTAACGGCCGATCGCGGGCGAGTCGACGTACTGCGATCCGCCGTAGCGGGTGAAGCAGTCGGGCAGGATCACGATCGCTTCCGCGGCGCGGCCGGCCGTCATCAGCGCGTCGAGCCGGCGGTCGAGCGGCACCGACCAGGCGCTGCGATTGAGGAGCTGAAGCCCGGTGCCGGTGTAGCCGGGCAGAAACAGCACCGTCGGAAAACGGCGCGCCGGCTCGGCGTCGTACGACGGCGGCAGATAGACGCCGACCTCGCGCTCGGCGGGATCGTGAAGCGGATTTTCCGCGAGCAGCCGACTCGAGCAGCGAAAAATTTCGACCCGTCCGTGAGGCATGAGCACGAGGCTAGCCGCCTTGACGATCGCGCGCAATCGGCCCTACTCTCGGCGCCCGATGTCGCCTCCCCGCAGCATGCGCTCGTCGAGAGCCTGGATCACGCTCGGGCTCGCGGCGTGCCTCACGCTCGGGATTCAGCGCGTGGCGCGCGCCGGCGGGTTCGAGACGCTCGAGACCTCGCCGGCCGGCACCGCCACCCTCGGAGCGCGCACCGCGATTGCCGACGACGCCGACGCGGTCTTCTATAATCCGGCGGGCCTGGCGATGCAGCGCGGGCTCGGGGTGATCGGCGGCGCCAACGTGCTCCACATCGACGGCAGCGTGACCCCGACCGGCGGCGCGTCCGTCTCGTCGACCGGCACCGTCGCCACTCCGACCGGCTACTTGAGCGCGCGGATCGGCGCGCACTTCGGCGTCGGCGTCGGCGTGTTTTCCAATTTCGCCGAGCACCTCGAATATCCGGCGGGCTTTTCCGGCCGCGCGCTCGGCACCTTCCTCGATCTCACCACCACCACGGTCAACCCGTCGGTGGCGCTGCGCCCGATCCCGCAGGTGTCGGTCGGCTTCGGCCTCGACGTGATGGCCGCCTCGCTCGATTGGCGCCACGCCAGCCTGAGCGCGGGCGGCGAAGGGCTCACCCACTCGTCGACGACCGCGGTCGGGCTCGGGGCCAACGTCGGCCTGTTGGTGCGCCTGGTGCCGCGCTGGCTCACCTTCGGCTTCAGCTACCGGAGCGCTACCACTCTCGACTTTGCCGGCTCGGGCGGGCTCGACGGCCCGGGCCTGCCCGCGCAGCGGCTGGGTGCGAAGGTGACGATGCCGCTGCCGCACAACTTCTCCTTCGCGCTCGCCACCCGCCCGACCGACTGGCTCACCGTCGACGCCGAGGCGCATCTTTCGTTATGGAGCGATCTCCACACGCTCACTTTTCGCTTCGTCGATCCGAGCGCGCCCTCGGGCACCCAGCCGACCGTCGACGCGATCGACGCAAATTTGCGCGACTCGGTGGGCGTGCGCGCCGGCGCCGAAGCGCGCCTGCTGAGCGGCCGCTTGCCGCTCCGTCTCGGCCTCGGCTTCGACACCTC
>JANWLJ010000333.1 GCA_025450955.1 Polyangium sp. (in: bacteria)
CCCGCACACCACCTCGGCGACTCCGGCTTCGATCAGCGCTTCGGTGCACGGCCCGGTCCGCCCGGTGTGGTTGCACGGCTCGAGCGTGACGTACACGGTCGCGCCCGGCGCGCGCCCGCCGAGCTTGGAGAGCGCGTCGACCTCGGCGTGCGCCTTTCCGGCCTGATGGTGATAGCCGGTGGCGAGCACCCTCGCGCCGCGCGCGATCACGCAACCGACCAGCGGGTTCGGGCTTACCCGCCCGCGCGCCCGCGCCGCGAGCGAGAGCGCCCGCCGCATCATCTGCTCGTCGAGAGGGCGGGATCTCCCCGTCTCCCCTCGCGGGGCAGAGCCCGACGAGCCGCGCCTTCCGCGCGAGGTCGGGCTACTTGAGCTCGTTGAGCTTCTCGACGCGGCGGGCATGCCGGCCACCGTCGAACGGCGTCTCGAGAAAAATCTTGAGCGCGTCGTCGGCCACCACCGGCCCGATCAGCCGCTCGCCGAAGCAGATGATGTTGGCGTCGTTGTGCGCGCGCGCCAGCCGCGCCGCCGACGCGCCCGACACCACCGCCGCCCGCACTCCGGAGATCTTGTTGGCCGCGATCCCGATTCCGATCCCGGTGCCGCAGACGCACACGCCCTTGGCGCCTTCGCCGGCGAGCTCCATCACCTTGCGCCCGACCGCCGCGCCGTAGTCGGGGTAGTCGGTCGATTCGGTCGAGTGGGTGCCGAGGTCGATCACCTCGTGCCCGAGCGAGCCGATCAGGGTCTTGAGCCGCTCCTTGAGTAAAAAGCCCGCGTGATCCGATCCGACGACGACCTTCATCCGCGCCTCCTTTTCCCCACGCCGCCCCTGCTACCCGTTCCAGCGCGAGAACACCAGGCTCGCGTTGGTTCCTCCAAAGCCGAAGCTGTTCGACAGCGCCGCCTCGATCTTCACCTCGCGCGCCTGATTCGGCACGTAGTCGAGATCGCAGTCCGGCAGATCCTGCTCGAACAGGTTGATCGTCGGCGGCAGCATCGAGCGCTGCAGCGCCAGCACCGAAAAGGCCGCCTCCGCTCCGCCGGCCGCGCCGAGCATGTGCCCGGTCATCGACTTGGTCGACGACATCGCCACCTTCTTCGCCGCGTCGCCGAACACGGTCTTGACCGCGATGGTCTCGGCCACGTCGCCTTGCGGCGTCGAGGTGCCGTGCGCGTTGATGTAGCCGACCCGCTCGGGCGAAAGCTCCGCGTCCTTGAGCGCGAGCTTCATGCAGCGCTGCGCCCCCTCGCCGTTCGGCGGCGGCTGCACCATGTGATGCGCATCGGACGACAGCCCGTAGCCGATCAGCTCGGCGTAGATCTTCGCGCCGCGCCGCTTGGCGTGCTCGAGCTCCTCGAGCACCAGCACGCCGGCGCCCTCGGCGATCACGAACCCGTCGCGCTCTTTGTCCCACGGCCGCGAGGCGTGGGTCGGATCGTCGTTGCGCGTCGACAGCGCGCGCATCGCGTTGAACCCGCCCACTCCGAGCGGCGTCACCGTCGCCTCGCACCCGCCCGCCAGCATCGCGTCGACGTCGCCGCGCTGAATCGCCCGGAGCGCCTCGCCGATCGAGTGCGCCCCCGTCGAGCAGGCCGACACGTGCGACAGGTTCGGCCCCTTGAGCCCGAGCCGCACCGACACCAGCCCCGGCACCATGTTGACGATGATCATCGGCACGAAGTAGGGCGAGATTCCGCGCCGCGGCCCCTTCTCGAGCAGCGCCGCGTGGGTGCGCTCGATGGTCGACACCCCGCCCAGCCCCGCGCCGATGTACGCGCCCACCCGCTCGGCGTTCTCGTCGGTGATGACGAGCCCCGAGTCCTCCTTGGCGAGCTGCGCCGCGGCCACGCCGAAGTGGATGAAGCGGTCCATCGACTTCGCCTCCCGCTTCTCGAAGAAGCGGGTGGGATCGAAGTCCTTCACCTCGCCGGCGAACTTGGTGGCGAAGTCGGTGGTGTCGAACAGGGTGATCGGCCCGATCCCGCTCTTGGCAGCGGCGAGGGCGGAGAAGTTCTCCTCCACGCCGATGCCGAGCGGCGTGATGAGGCCGATCCCGGTGACGACGACGCGACGGTCAGCGCGCATGTTACGCCGCCGCGTGCGCCTTGATGTACTCGATGGCGTCCTTGACCGTCTTGATCTGCTCGGTGTCCTCGTCGGGGATCTCGATCGAGAACGCCTCCTCGAGCGCCAGCACCAGCTCGACCACCGCCAACGAATCGGCCTTGAGATCGTCGGTGAACGACGCTTCGGGCTTGACCTGCTCCGGGCTCACTTCGAGCTGAGCGCAGATGATCTCCTTGACCTTCTGCTCCACGTTCATGTGTTCCTCCCTGATCCTTTTTGGGTCGCCCTTTTTACATCAAAAGGCCGCCGTTTACTCGCACGACTTGTCCGGTGATGTAGCTCGCCCGGCTTGAGACGAGGAACCGCACCGCCTCCGCCACATCCTCGGGCCGCCCGATCCGCCCGAGCGGAATTTGTTTGAGGAGCCCTTCGCGCGCCTCTTTGGGCAGGTGCTCGTCGGTCATATCGGTCTCGATGAACCCTGGGGTCACGCAGTTGACCGTCACCGCCCGCGACGCCAGCTCGCGCGCGAGCGCCTTGGTCATCCCGATCAGCCCCGCCTTGGCCGCGGCGTAGCTCACCTGCCCGGCGTTGCCCTGCTCGCCCACCACCGACGAGATGTTGACCACCCTCCCGTGCTCGGCTTTCAAGAGATAGCGCGCCGCCGCCTTGGCGCAGTGAAACGCGCCCGACAGATCGACGTCGAGCGTGCGCGCCCAATCCTCTTTTTTCGTGCGCATCAGAAGACCGTTGATCGCGATCCCGGCGTTGTTGACGAGCACGTCGAGGCGGCCGTGCTCGGTCGCGATCTGCTTGATCGCTTTTTCCACCTGCTCGGCGTCGGCGACATCGAAGCGCAAGAGCGCTCCCTCGCCGCCCTTGTCCTTGCACGCCTCGAGCGTCTCGGCCGCCGCCGCCTCGTTGGCGGTGAAGTTGACGATCACGAACAGCCCATCTTCGGCGAGCGCGATCGCGATCGCCCGCCCGATCCCGCGCGACGCGCCGGTCACCAGCGCCACCCGCTTAGAGAGCATGCAGCGACTCCATCTTGATCCCGGGTGCGCTGCGCTTGAGCAGGCCGGCGAGCACGCTGCCCGGCCCGACCTCGAAGGCGCGATCCACGCCCGCTTTCTCGAGGCCCTTCATCGTCTCTTCCCAGCGCACGCTGCCGGTCACCTGCCTTATCAAAAGATCTTTCACCTGCGAAGCATCTCGATTGGGCTCGGCGGTCACGTTGGCGACCACCGGAATCCGAAGCGGTGAGAGCGCGATCTTGTCGAGCTCGGCGGCGAGCTTCTCGGCGGCCGGCGCCATCAGCGCCGAATGAAACGGCGCCGAGACCGGCAGCGCCTTGACCAGCTTGGCGCCCTTCTGTTTGGCGAGCGCCATCGCCCGCTCGACCGCGCCCTTGTGGCCGGCGACCACCACCTGCCCCGCGCCGTTGAAGTTCGCCGGCTGACACGCGTCCGATCGATCGGGCGAGGCCTCGAGGCAGGTATCGCGCACCGCCTGCGCGTCGAGCCCGATGATCGCCGCCATCGCGCCCACTCCGGCAGGCGTCGCCTCCTGCATGAAACGCCCGCGCAGATGCACCAGCCGCACCGCATCGGAAAACGCGAGCGCGCCGGCGTAGACCAGGGCCGAATATTCGCCGAGCGAATGGCCCGCCGCGATCTCGGCCGAGACTCCGCGCCGCGCGAGCTCATCGGCCCACGCGATCGAGACGGTGAGGATCGCCGGCTGGGTGTTGGCGGTGAGCTGCAGCTCGCTCTCCGGCCCCTCGTCGATGATCTTCGACAGCGAATAGCCGAGCGCCTCGTCCGCTTCGGCGAACCGATCGCGCACAAGCCCCGCCGCCATCCCGACCTTCTGCGATCCCTGCCCGGGAAACAGAAACGCGAGCATCGGACTAAAACCGCACCAGCGCCGAGCCCCACGACAGCCCGGCGCCGAGCGCCGCCATCAGGATCAGCTCGCCCGGTTTGATCTTGCCCTCGTGCGCGGCCTCGTCGAGCGCGATCGGGATCGACGCCGACGAGGTGTTCCCGTACTTGTGGATGTTGAGATAGAACTTCTCGATCGGCACCGCGACCCGCTCGGCCACCGCCTCGAGGATGCGCAGGTTGGCCTGGTGCGCGACCACCCAGTCGACGTCGGCCGGGCTCTTGCCGTTCGACTCGAGCGCGATCTGCGCCGCGCGCGAGATGTTCTTCACCGCGTTGGTGAACACCGGCTTGCCCTGCATCTTGACGAAGTGGCGCCCCGCCTCGACGCTCTTGGCCGAGGCCGGCTCCATCGATCCGCCGGCCGGAATGTTGAGCAGCGGCATCCCCGAGCCATCGGCGAACAGATGGGTGGAGAGGATCCCCCGCCCCTCGGAGGCCGGCGAAGCCATCAGCACCGCCGCGCCCGCGCCGTCGCCGAACAGCACGCAGGTGTTGCGATCGGTCCAGTCGAGCACCCGCGACAAGATCTCGACGCCGATCACCAGCACCCGCTGAAACTGCCCGTTCTTGATGAACGCGTCGGCTATAGACATTCCATAGATGAACCCGGCGCACGCCGCCGAGACGTCGAACGCCGCACACGTGCCGGCGCCGATCTTCTGCTGCACCGTCACCGCCACCGCCGGCATCGGCATGTCGGGGCTGATGGTGGCGACGATGATGCAGTCGAGCTCCTTGGGATCGATCTCCGCGGTCGCGCAGGCGCGCCGCCCGGCCTCGGCCGCGAGATCGCTGGTCGAGCGCCCCTCCTCGAGGATGCGCCGCTCGCGGATCCCGGTGCGCTCCCGGATCCACTCGTCGGAGGTCTCGACGAGCTTGGAGAGATCGTCGTTGGTGAGCACCTTGTCCGGCACGGCCCGGCCGGTGCCGGCGATTCTGGTTCGCATCATGGTTCCGCTCCTAGCTCCCGCTCGCTTGCGCTGCCTCGGCCGCCGTCGCCGCCGCCCACAGAGGCGCGTGCTTGCCGATGGCCGTCGCGATCTCCCGCACCAGCCCGGCGTCGGCGAAGCTCGCCGCCACCCGCACCCCGTTCTTGATCGCCTTGCCGTTCGATCGGCCGTGACAGAGGATCGCCACCCCGTCGATCCCGACCAGCGGCGCGCCGCCGTGCTCGTCGTATTCGAGCTTCTTCTTGAGGCGCCGGAACGCGCCCCGCAAGAGGAGCGCCCCCAGCTTTCCGAAGCGCGCCCGCAAGATCTCCTCGCGCAAAAGCTCGAAGATCACCTGCCCCGCGCCCTCGGCGGTCTTCAGGACCACGTTGCCGGTAAAGCCGTCGGTGACCACCACGTCGACCGCGCCGGTGAAGATGTCCTTGCCCTCGACGTAGCCGCGATAGTCGAAGTCCGCCGACGGGCCGATCGCGGCTTGCAAGAGCTTGTGCGCGCCACGGGTGAGCTCGGTCCCCTTGCTCGCCTCTTCGCCGTTCGATAAAAGGCCGACCTTGGGCCGCGCCTTTTTGTGCAGCACCCGGGCGTAGACGCTGCCGAGCACCGCGAACTGCGCCAGCGTCTGCGGCCGGCACTCGACGTTGGCGCCCATGTCCATGAGCGCGCACAGCCCGGTCCGCGTCGGGAACGTGGTGACGATCCCCGGGCGATCGACCCCCGCGAGCCGCTTCATCACGAACAGCCCGCACGCCATCATCGCGCCCGAGTTGCCGGCCGAGACCACTGCGTCGACCTCGCCGTTCTGCTGAAGGTCGAAGGCCACCCGCATCGACGAGTCCTTCTTCGAGCGCGCCGCCTGCCCCGGGGAGTCGTCCATCGTGATCACTTCGGAGGCGTGGCGCACCGAGACCCCGAGCGCCTCGGCCTGGGCGCGCGACAGCCCCAGCCGGCCGAGCTCGCTCGACAGCCGCGCCTCGTCGCCGACCAGCACCACCCGGGCGAGCTGCTCGCGCGCAGCCGCCACCGCGCCCTCCACTTCGGGCGCGGGCGCTCCGTCACCCCCCATCGCGTCGACGGCGACGGTCTTCAGGCTAGGCCTCGTTTTCGTCCTGCGCGATCACCTCGCGGTCCCGGTAGTAGCCGCAGGCGCCGCACACCCGGTGCGAGAGCTTGGGCTCCTGGCAGCGCGGGCAGCGCGTCACCGTCGGCTTGGGGGTGCTACGCATCCACTGCGCGCGCCGGTGGTCGCGCATGGCCTTGGACTTCCGTCGCTTCTGAACCGCCATCTGACTATCCCTTTCGCTCGGTCAATTTCACATCTTTGAGCGCCGCAAACGGCGAGCGCTTCTCGGTCGGTAGCTTTTCGTCGACTTGCGCGTGGCCGCAGTCGCGCAGGTTGCGATCCTGGCCGCACTCGGCGCACAGCCCTTTGCAATCCTCGCGGCAGCGCGGCGACATCGGCACGCTCAAGATGAGCTGCTCGCGGACCATCGGTTGAAGATCGAGCGTGTGCCCGTCGTGCTCCCCGATGTCCTCCTCGGCGAGCGCCTCGTCATCCTCGCGGTCCTCGTCGGCCGCGTCCGGTCCGGCATAGACATAGACCATCTTGACAGGCACGCTGACCTC
>JANWLJ010000334.1 GCA_025450955.1 Polyangium sp. (in: bacteria)
ACCCGAAGACCCGGATGTCGACGGCGCAGCGCGCGCTCGAGCTGGCGGTGCGTAACGGCGTCAAGGTCGAGGGGATCGCCGCGTTCGACGAGGCGGTGGCCGCGATCGCGCAGTCGGGCGCGCGCGATGCCGACGCGGAAGACGCCGCGTTCCGGCGCGCCGCCGAGGTGGTGGTCGACGGCTCCGCCCAGCTCCAGCTCGCCGCGGTCGATGACCAGGAGGCGGCCGCGCTCGAGGCGGAGCAGGTCGCGCGGGCGCTCGCCGAGGTGGAGGGCGAGGTCGCGCCGGGCAGCGCCGCCGAGGTCGAGGAGAAGAAGAAGCGGCTCGAGGAGCTCTCGCCGGCCGCGCAGATTCGCGCCGCCACCCTCGGCAACTCGTTCGCGCGCGCGCTCCTCATCCGCTCGCGCAACAAACAGGTGGCGATGGCGTGCATCAAGTCGCCGGGCGTATCAGACTCCGAGGTGCTGAGCTACGCATCCAACCGCGGGCTCGACGAGGAGATCATTCGCTTCATCGCCTACAAGAGACAGTGGCTGCGCCTGTACGCGATCAAGGTGGCGCTGTGCAACAACCCGAAGTGTCCGCTGCCGACGGCGATGGGCCTTCTGCCGCACCTGCGCCCGCCGGAGCTCAAGACCCTGGCGCGCTCGAAGGGCATCTCGTCGGTTTTGGCCTCGAGCGCCAAGCAGATGCTCCAGGCGCGCGGGATGGGAAAATGAAATCGTTCGCCGATCGCATCGGTGGCATCCTGACCGCGCCGCTCGCCACCTTGCGCGACGCCGCCGGTGAAGGGCGCGGCGCCACCGACGTGGCCCTGCTCATCGGCTTCAAGCTGGTCGCCGGCAGCACCCAGGAATTGGCGGCGGCGCTCTCGCGCGGGATCGACACCGGAGTGGTCTCCGGGCTGATGGCGGCGATCTCGGTGCTGGCGCAGGTGCTGCCCGACGTGGTGGCGATCCTGGTGGGCGGAATCCTGCTCTCGCTCCTCGCGCCGGGCGGCAAGGGCGCCCGCGATCGCGCGCTCGATCTCGCCGCCTACGCCTGGATTCCCTACCTCACCGTCGAGCTCGCCGAGGCGCTCGCCTTCACCTTGCGACACCGGCCGCCGTCGCCGCTCGTCGACAACATCTTTTTCACCGTCGCGATCGGCTGGTCGCTCGCGATCTGGCTGTGCGCGCTGGTGGTGCTGAGACATCGCCGGGAGGCGACCTCATGAATCGGCCCGCGGGATTTGCTGTCGACGGCGGCTGGCTTCGTTGGCTGGCCGGGCGGGGCCTCCTCGCCGGGCTGGCCTTGATGTTGGCGCTCAACCTGTTCGTGGTGGTCCGCCACTGGTCGCAGATCCGCGAGGCGGTCACCACTCCGCCCGGCACGTTCGCGCCCGACTTCACCCTGCCGCTCGTCGGCGGCGAACAGCTCCACCTCGCCGAGGCGCGCGGCGAGCCGGTGGTGCTCGCGTTTTGGGCCACCTGGTGCGGGCCCTGCAAAATGGAGCTGCCGCACCTCGATCGCCTCTATCATCAATATCGCGATCGGGTTCATTTCTACGCGGTCAATATCGAGGACGCGCAGGCCGAGCCGACGGTGGCGGCCTTCATCAAAACGACCGGCTTGACCATTCCGGTCGCGTTCGGCGGCGAAGCGGTGGCGAATCAATATCGCGTCGACAGCATCCCGCACCTGGTGATCCTCGACCGCACCGGCAAGGTAAATCGCGTCTTCGACGGGCTGCACGGCGAGCGGGAGATGGCGGGCGCGATCGAAGCGGCGATCGAAAGCCGGTAACGCTCGCTTAGCGCTTGTGCTGCGGCGAGGCGATCTCTTCGATCGCGGAGGCGTTGCGGTGGCGGGCGGTCGGCAGGTGCGCGTCCCAGCAGGAGACGCTGCAGAAGCTGAGCTTGACGCGGCCGGAGTTGCAGGTCGAGACCGAGCAGCGCCAGTACTTCGTTGCCATCGCGATCGGCTTTCGGCACATCGAGCAGACGGCGAACGCTTCGGGCATGGCGTCGAGCGTACTCGTGGGACCGAGCGAGTTCAAGCGAGTTCACCGCCCGGAAATTTGTGATCACCGACGAGGGCTGTTAGCATGTAAGGTCGTGCGCCTCTGGTCTTTCGTCTTGCTCGAGGTGGCCGCGGTGGCCGGCGTGGCGGCGGGCGTGGTGATCGGCGCCCGCCACTTCCGCGCCGGCATCGCCAGCGCCTCGGCCCGCACGCTCGGGCAGACCATGGTCACGCCGCTCGAGGCGAACCCGCTCGAGCCGCAGCCGGTGGTGGTGGCGCGCTCGGCGGCCGGCACCTTCCTCGGGATCAAGGACGAGCTGCTCCTCGAGCGGATGCGCTCGGCCGAGGTGGTGCGCGCCAAGCTCAACAAGGGCGGCTCGTCGATCTCGTTCCGCCTCGATTTCGCCGACGGCTCGCACGCCGCGTTCAAGCCCGAGCAGATCAACCCGCAGACGGTGCCGCGCAAAGAGATCGCGGCCTACCGGTTAAACCGCATGCTCGGGATGAACGCGGTGCCGCCCGCGACCCACCGCACCCTGCACCGCGACGATCTCGTCGGCAAGCTGCCGCCCGACGCCGCCTTTCTCGCCGCGCGCATCAACGCCGAGACCTCCTTCGACGACGAGGGGTTCGTCCGCGGCGAGGTTTCGTACTGGGTGCCGGTGATCGTCGACTCGCACCTCGACACGCTCGACAGCGTGCTCAATTGGTGGCGCTGGATGACCATCGGCGAACAGATCCCGCCCGACAAGGTCGAGCTGATGCAGCAGTTCTCGTCGCTCTTGCTGTTCGATCTGCTCACCAACAACTCCGATCGCTTCTCGGGCGGCAACCTCATGACCTCGCCCGACGGCAAGACACTGTTCTGGATGGACAACACCTTCGGGTTTCAGGTCGAGCCCGAGGGACACGTCCGCTGCCGCACCTATCTTTCGCGCTGCCAGAAGTTCTCGCGCAAGATGGTCGCGGCGCTGCGCAAGATGGATCTCTCGTCGCTAAGACGCGCGCTCGAGCCCGAGCCGGGCGTGCTCACCGAGGCGGAGATGGGCGCGGTGCTCGCGCGTCGCGACGTCGCCCTCAAGTACGTCGACGGCCTGATCGCCCAGTTCGGCGCCGAGCGGGTGCTGGTCTTTCCATGAGCCTCGTCTCATGAGCCCGTCGGTGCCGTCGCGGCGCAAGGGGGACGCGCGCCTCGGGCGCGACCTCAAGCTGTTCCACGTCTATCGCTTCCTCGTCACCTCGTACCTGTTCATCCCGGTCTTGGTGATGTTCTTTCAAGCGCGCGGGCTCGACTTCACCGAGATCGCGCTCCTCAACACCGTCTACGCCCTCACCGCGATCGCCTTCGAGGTGCCGACCGGCGCGCTCGCCGATCGGTTCGGCCGCTGCCGCGCGATGCTGCTCGGCGCGCTCCTCATGGCGATCGGCTGCGTGGTCGACTATCACGGCCACGGTTTTTGGACCTTCGCGCTCGGCGAGGGGCTGCTCGCGCTCGGGATGACGCTGACCTCCGGCGCCGACTCCGCCTACCTCTACGATCTTTTGCGCTCGGCCGGCCGCGAGCACGAGTACCGTCGCCACGAAGGCTCGGCGACCGCGGCCAAGCTGGTCGGCGCGGCGGCGGCGCTGGAGGCAGGTGGCCTCCTCGCGCGCGAGTCGCTGGCGATCACCTACGCGGTCACCGCCGGGGTGTGCGGCGCGGCGGCGCTGGTCGCGTTCATGATGCGCGAGCCGGCCTTCGAGCGCGAAGACGAGAGCGATTTTCTCCACGGCATGGCCCACGCCGCCCGCGCCACGCTCAAGCATCCGTCCTTGCGCTTCGCGGTCGGCTTCTCGGTCCTGGTGTTCACGCTCTTGCGCATGGGCCTCTACCTCTATCCGACCTACCTCGACGCGGCCGGGCTCGGGGTGGGCTGGATCGGCGGCGTGCTCGCGCTCATGTCGGTGGCCGGCGCGATCGGCGCCTCGCGCATCGAGTGGATCCGCCGCCTGTGCGGCGAGTCCAAGCTGGTGTGGGGACTGCCGCTCGCCCTCGCCGCGAGCTACGGCCTGCTCGGCCGCTGGTTCGCCATCGGCGGCATCGCGCTCCTCGGCGTGCAGGCGGTCGCAAACGGCATCTACTCGCCGTTCTCCAAGGAGCTCCTCACCCGCGAGATCGCCGACTCCGGCCAGCGCGCCACCGTGCTCTCGGTCGAGTCGATGGCGAGGCGGCTCGCGTTCGGCGCGTTCGCTCCGCTCGCCGGGTTCGTCATCGATCGTCACGGCCTCTCGTCGGGCTTCTACCTGTGCGCCGCGCTCGGCCTCTTCGGCGGCGCGCTCCTGGTCGCCTCGTCGGTGCGTCGCCGCCGCCGTGGGCTCGGCGGCTTCTCCGGCGAGCTGGTCACTCCGCTGCCGCTTGACACGGAGGGCGGGGCCGCGCAGATTCAGCCCTCCATTTCCGCCGGCGCTGCCGGCCGTCGGTAAAAAGTGAAAAAGCAGGTCTACTTCGTCTCGCTCGGCTGTCCGAAAAATCGCGTCGACACCGAGGTCATGCTCGGCCTCACCGGCCAGGCCGGCTTTCAGATCGCGCGCGCGCCCGAGGACGCCGAGGTGATCGTCGTCAACACCTGCGGCTTCATCGGCGAGGCGAAGGAGGAGTCGGTCGACACGATCCTCGAGATGGCGCAGCACAAGACCGAGGGCCGCTGCAAGAAGCTGGTGGTGACCGGCTGCCTCTCGCAAAGATACGGCGGCGATCTGGCGCGCGATCTGCCCGAGGTCGATCAGTTCCTCGGCTCGGGCGACGTCGACAAGATTGTCGGTGCCATCCGCGGCGAGCTGCCGCGCGACGGAGTCACGCTCGATCCGGCCTACCTTTATAGCGACGTCACCCCGCGGCTTCAGTCGCTGCCGGGCTACACCGCCTACGTCAAGATCGCCGAGGGCTGCGATCGCCCCTGCTCGTTCTGCATCATCCCCAAGCGGCGCGGCGGGCAGCGCTCGCGCGATCCCGCTTCGGTCGAGCGCGAGGTGCGCGATCTGGTCGAGCGCGGCGCGGTCGAGATCAATCTGGTGGCGCAAGATCTCACCACGTATGGCAAAGACCTCGACGGCGACGTCGATCTGGCCAAGCTGGTGCGCCGCCTCGCGCGCGTAGGCGGGCTCAGGTGGCTGCGCCTTCACTACGCCTATCCGACCGCGACCACCGACGCGCTCCTCGACGCGATCGCCGACGAGCCGCGGGTCGCCAAGTACATCGACATGCCGCTTCAGCACATCGACGACGGGATCTTGAAAAAGATGCGGCGCGGCCACGTCGGCAAGACCAGCCGCGCGCTGGTCGAGAAGATCCGCGCGCGCATTCCCGGGGTCACCCTGCGCACCACCTTCATCGTCGGCCACCCCGGCGAGACCGACGAGGCGTTCAAGGCGCTGTGCGACTTCGTCGAGGAGGCGGAGTTCGATCGCGTCGGCGTCTTCACCTACTCGGTCGAGGAGGGCACCCACTCGGCGACCCTGCCCGATCGCGTGCCGCCGAAGATCATGGAAAAGCGGCGGCGCGAGCTGATGCGGCTCCAGCGCAAGATCTCGCGCAAGAAGATGAAGGCGATGGTCGGCACCGAGCTCGAGGTGCTGGTCGAAGGGCCGAGCGAGGAGAGCGAGTATCTCCTGGTCGGCCGTCACGCCGGACAGGCGCCCGAGATCGACGGCGGGGTTTTCCTCGCGCTCGGCGAAGACGTCAAAGCGCCGAGGCGCGGCGATCTGGTGCGCGCCCAGGTGACCGGCTTCGCCGACTACGATCTCTCCGCCACCATCCTGGCGGTGACCGAGCGCTCGCGGATGAAGTCGATCGCGCGGCTGCCGGTCCTCTCGGCCTAGCCCGCGCGTGGCGCCGATCTCCGACGAGGCGCGGCGGCTCTGTCGGGTGACGCCGCTCCTCTACGCGCCGCCGCTCGGCTGCTATCTCAAGCTCGAGTCGCTGCAGGCGACCGGCTCGTTCAAGCTGCGCGGCGCGGCGGTCGCGCTCTCGCGACTTTCGCCCGAGGAGCGGGCGCGCGGCGTGGTGGCGGCGTCGGCGGGCAATCACGGGCTCGGGCTCGCGCTCGCCGGCGCGCAGCTCTCGTCGCCGGTGACAGTGGTGGTCTCGCGCACCGCCGCGCAGGTGAAGCGCGACGGGATCGCCCGGCTCGGCGCCGAGGTGATCGTCTCGAGCGGCGACTACGATCAGGCCGAGCGCGAGGCGCGCACGCTCGCCGCCTCACGCGGGCGGCGCTTCATCTCCCCCTTCGACGACGACGACGTCATCGACGGCAACGGCGGCTGGCTCGCCGCCGAGCTCGCCGCGCAGCACGCCTCCTTGCGCCGGGTGATCGTGCCGGTCGGCGGCGGCGGGCTCGCCGGCGGCCTGGCGCGCGCGCTCGAGCCGCGCGGCGTCGAGGTGATTGGTATCCAGCCGCGCTCGAACTGCGCGATGCACGAGTCGCTCCGGCTCGGCCGCGCGCTCGAGAGCTACCAAGGCGGCGCCACCCGCGCCGAGGGCCTGGAGGGCGGGATTGCGCTTCGCACTTTTGAGCTCGCCCGCGCGCATCTGTCGCGCCTCGAGCTCGTGGGCGAGGACGAGATCCTGGCCGCGGTCGCCTTCGCCTGGCGCGCGCTCGGCCTCTATGTCGAGCCGTCGGCGGCGGTGGTGCTGGCCGCGGTGCGCTCGGGACAGGTGATCGCCGAAGAGGACACTGCGCTCGTCCTCACCGGCGCGAACCTCGACCCCGCGCTCCTCGACGAAGCGCTCGCGCGCTTTTCGTCCTGAGGTTCAGCGCCCGCCGTATTCGGCGTTCTTCACCGACAGCGCTGCGCCGCCGAGACAGAGCGCGCCGAGCACCGCCGGCACCAAAGCGGAGATCCAGATCGGCACCTGCACGGTGAGAAACGCGATCTCGGGCAGCGGCAGCTCGGCCAGATTGCGCAGATGCCAGCTCACCGCGATCAGGTTGAGCAGGATCGGCAGAGAGCCGATGCCCGCCTCGACGATCAGCAGATAGCCGATCACCGCCACGAACGGATGGCGGGTGAAGATCGCGCCGATCACGATCGCGAGCGCGGTGAACGCCAGGACGCCGAGCAGCGCCGCCGCCTCGGCGCGCAAGAGATGCGGCACCAGCGCGGAGGCGTCGCTCGGAAAGCGCGCCATCGAGATCGCGAAGCTGAGCGCCACCGACAGCGCGGTCGCGGCGGCGAGCGGCACCGCGATGGCGAGATATTTCCCGAGCACCAGCGACGGTCGCGGCGCCGGTCGGGCGAACAGAAAGGTGAAGGTGCGCTCCTCGATCTCTTCGGCCACCGCGCTCGAGGCGAGCAGCGCCGGCAGAAATGGAATGAGAAAGCGAAACTGGATCTCGAGCAGCGAATCGAACAGGCCGCGCCCCCACTGTCCCGCCGCCGCGAGGACGCCCGCGATCACCACCGGCAGCGCCAACAGCGCCAGGCACAGCCACACCATCTTGCCGCGCCGGAGCCGCATCCAGCTCATCTCGGCGTAGATCCGCGTCGCCTGGCCGAGGGTGATCACGCCGCGCCTCCGGTTTTTTCCGGGGTCCGCCGCGGGCCCGCCGCTCCCGGCTTGTCACGCTCCTCGGTCAAATAGCGGAACACCGAGGCGAGATTGTTGTCGGGCGAGGTGAGCGACGCGATCTCGATCCCGAGCGCGCGCGCCGCCTCGGGGATCGCCGGATAGAGCCGATCGGGCTCGCGGGTCTCGATCGCGATCGCGCCCTCCTCGAAGCCGATCGACAGCACGTGCGCAGCCGGCAAGAGCGCGCCTGCGAGCTCGCGCGGCCGATCGCAAGCGACCCGCACCTTGTGCGGATGCTGATCGATGAGCTCGCGCACCGCGTACAGATCGCCCTCGGCGAGCACCTGCCCTTTGTCGATGAGCAGGATCTCCGAGGTCAGCGCCTCGATCTCGTAGAGCACGTGCGAGGAGACCACCACGCAGGCGCCGCGCGCGCCGAGCTCGCGGATCACCTCGAGCACCTTGACCCGCGCCAGCGGATCGCAGCCGGTGAGCGGCTCGTCGAGAAACAGCACGTCGGGCCCGTGCGCCATCGCCTGCGCGAGCTTGACCCGCTGGCGCATTCCCTTGGAGAGCTCGGCGAGCCGGCGGTGCATCGCGCCAGCGAGATCGAGCCGCTCGAGCATCGCCTCCGCGCCGCGCCGCGCCTCGCCTCCGCCGAGCCCGTGCAAGCGGCCGAGCAGGGTGACCATCTCGAGCGCGGTGAGCTTTTCATAGGTGCCGTCGTGCTCGGGGCAGTAGCCGACCCGGCGCAAGACCTCGCGATGGCTCCACACCGATTCGCCGAGGACCTTCACCTCGCCGCGCGACGGGCGGAGCTGACCGACCATCAGCTTCATCAGCGTCGATTTGCCGGCGCCGTTCGGACCGAGCAGGCCCGTGACTCCCGGCCCGAGGGTGAGGCTGACGTCGCTCACCGCGATCACCTGGCCATACCAGCGCGCCGCGTGCACCGTCTCGATCATCGGCGTCATCCGGCCACCACCTCGAGCCGCCTGATTCGCCGCCTGAGCAGCGCGAAAGATCCAATTACCAAAACGGCGAGCGCGGCTGCCGAGACCCACACCGGCAGCGCCTGGTCGCCGGGCTCGAGCGGGATTGCGAACACGAAC
>JANWLJ010000335.1 GCA_025450955.1 Polyangium sp. (in: bacteria)
CGTCGGGTCGGTGCTCTACCAGCTCGGCGCGCCGATCCCCGCGGGCACCTTCGCGAGCGCCGCCGAGGAGCACGACGGACGCGGGCAGATGTGGCTGCGCAGCGACGACGGCGCGCACGTCCCGTGGGGCGGCTTCGACGGCGCGCGCGCGGTCGCGCCCACCCGCACCGACGACGGCATGCTGCGCTGGGCGCCCTGGATGGTCGCCTACCGGCTCGGAACGACCTTCGCCGATCCCGCCTGCACCATCCCGGTCGCGACCAAGGAAGCAAACGGCGCGCGCTGTCCGCTCGACGGGGTGCTCGGCTTCGCGCAGTCGATGGGCTGCGCCCCGGCGACGGTATCGTTCGCGCAGCTCGGCGCCCCGCTCGACACGACCTACGCGACGCCGAACGGCGCCTGCGTGCCGAGCCCCGCGACCGGCGTGCTCGCCTTCCAGATCGGCGCCCCGATCGCCGACACCAACCTCGCGCTCGCCGCAAACGAGCTCTCCGGCGATCCGCCGGTGCAGGTGCGCCGCGCCACCCTGGAAGGGAAACCCATCCTCCAGACGGGGATCGACATCCAGTTTGGCGGCAACAACCCGCCGCGGCCCGACACCTTCGTCGACGCCGCGACCGGCGAGGACTGCGAGGCCGCCCTCGCCACCGACGGAAAGACCCGCTGCCTGCCGAAGACGCAGGACAGCGATCGCCTCTTTTACGCCGACGCGGCCTGCACCAGCGCGGTCTACGTCAGCTCCTTCCCCGGCGTCGATCCGTGCGCGCCTCCGCTCTCGTCGGTGTACGCGTGGCTAGGGGACGGCGGCACCCTCTGCAACCCGGCGCCGGTGCACGTGCCGCGGATCGGCGAGCCGCTCGGCCAGGTGCCCCTCTGGTCCCACCCGCAGCCGTCGGATCCGTGCACGCCCTACACCGGCACCCTTGGCCCCGCCTACCGCCTCGGCGACGAGCTCCCCCCGACGGCGTTCGCCGAGATCACGACCACCGTCGACTGAAGCGCGCCCGAGAGGGATTCGAACCTCCCACTAGAGCGCGAGGCGGCGGAACTCGCCGGCGGTGGTGAACGCCGGGTTGGTCTCGCCGGGGTTCGACACCATCCGGCCGAGCTCGCCGTAACACTCGTGGAAAAACAGATACTGGATATGGGTCACCGCGACTCCGCCGGGCAGCGCCTGTGAGAGCTCGACGTGCACCCTGAGCGTGTTGTCGAACCGCAGGTAGGGCAGGATCACGGTGCCGCGCGCGTCGACCGAAATTCGATAGGTGTCGGTGGAAGCGAACGGCTGCCCGTTGAGGGTGCCGCCGGAGATCTGCGCGCCCGTTACGTACGCGTCGCCGAGCTTGACCGGAAAGCGCAACGAGGCGACCGGCGCCGAGTAGACGAGCAGCGTCTGGTTCGGCTTCTCCGAGGCGAACCCGAGCAGATAGAGCGCCTCGGGCGCGACCCGAAAAATCCCCAGCGTCCCCGAGGCGACGTCGGAGGTGGTGGCGTAGGTGGCGCCGGGGAACGACGCCGCGAACCACTTGCCCGCGATCGGCTCTATGGTGAGCGGCACCACCTGCCCGGCGGTCGAGGAGAGATCCCACTCGGGGCCGCTCGGGGTCATGGTCCCGGTCGGGTCGACGCTCACGGTGGTGCCCGGCGGATTGTCGAGATAGTGGACCGTCGCGCCGATCGGAAAGCTCAGCTCGCTCGCCGCGATCACCCCGTCGTTGTTGCCGCTGCACAGAGGCGCCAGATCGGGCGCGCGGCCGAAGCCGCCGTCATCTCCGCCGGCCGGCGGCGCCGAGCCGAAGCAGCCGGAGAGGACCAGACAGAGCGCGAGCGATCCCAATTTTATGCGCATGCATCAAACTCCGTCCGGCTTTTTACGCGCATGCATCATATTCCAGGTTCCATTTTATGCGCATGCATCAAATCCGATAGGCCAGGATGATCTCGAGCGTCTGGGCGGTCTGGGGATCGAGCTTGAGTGGGATGTTGCGAAATCCCGCGCCCGGAAAAAGCAGCCCGTAGCCGGCGTCGATCTCGAAGCCCGCCTCGTAGCGATAGCGCGCCTGCAGGTCGAGCTCGGTGCCGAGATAGCTGTTCTGCCCGGGCGGCGTGGTGGCGTAGACCGAGTTCGACTCGATCACCGACGCGTCGAAGGTGATGTGATGCCAGGCGGAGCCGAACGGCCCGAGCCGCACCGTCGGCTTGATGTAGACCGCGTCGGTGACCTGCCCGAGGATGCGTCGCCAGAGGATCAGATCGACGTGGTAGTCGGGGCTGAAGCGGAAATTGTCGATGCTGTAGTCGACCGGCGGGCGCGCCTGCGGCCCGTCGAGATCGCCGGGCTGGGTGGTGAGCTGGCCATTTGCGATCCGGTTGCCGAAGCCGGGCGCGTCGTCGCCCGAGGCGTAGCCGACCTCGACCCGCAGCCGAATCGGCCACTCGAACGAGTAGGCGAGCGAGGCGACGCCGCCCACCTGCTTGGAGGTGATGGGGCCGCGGAACGACACGCCCGGCGCATTGGTGGCGTCGTCGATCTGACCGAGCACCGTCGCCACCTCGAGCTCGGCGCGCAGCCCGTGATGATGGATCATGAACCACAGATCGCCGGCGAAGCTCTGCAGGCCGCGGCCGACGAAGTCGTTCGGCCCGAAGGTGCGGGTGAGCCCGCCCGGCTGGGTCCAGCCCGGCGCGTCGAGATCCTGCCGGCGATAGCTGGCGAGGAGCCCATACTGCACCAGCGTGCGGCCCGAGCGCAGGCGCCGGAGCTGCGCGTCGGTCGAGCGCACCCGCGAGATCGCGAGCGCGACCGTGTTCACCTGCGCGCGCCGCTCGACGTCGAGGTCCTGGCCGAAATTGGAGACGTACGGTCCGCTCGCGCTCAGCTCGTAGAGCGCGGTGATGTAATGGCCGAGCACCGGCACGGTGAGCGCGACCCGATCGCCGCTGTCGCCGTCGTCGCAGCCGAGGCAGTCGCCGTTGTTGATGAAGAAGCCGGTGCCCCACGAGACCAGCCCGCCCATCCGCCCGGCGGCGAGCGTGCCGAACGGCAGCGTCACCTCGCCCCACGCCTGCTTGACCCGCACCGAGCTCTCGAGCGCGTTGATGCCGGTCTCGGGCGGCTCGGCGCGGGTGGCGGCGAACGCCGGCTCGCTCGTCGACGGCAGCACGTCCGGCGTCGAGCCCCACCCGAGGTTGTCGAGCAGATCGACGCGCAAATGGAGCCGCACCGCCTGGCCGATCTCGAGCGTCGGCTCGAGCCGGAGCCGCATATCGGCGGCGGTGATGGTGTGATCGTTGCCGCCCGCGGCGGGCAGCGGAAAGATCGGCTGTCCGGTCGACGGCGACGGCCCGCGCGACAGATCGAGATCGTTGAACATGTCGCCGCGCACCCGGTAGTAGCCGTCGAGCGTCAGGCGAAAGCTGCGCCACGGCGAAGGCGTCATCTGAAGCGTCCGGAGCGGCGCCTCGTCGGCAGCATCATCGGCGCGCGCGCTCGCCGCGCAGAGCGCCGCGGCGAGAAGCGCGAGGATCGCCTGCCGTCTCACGGCCGCGCCTCGAGAAATTCGAGCAGCGCTATGGTGGTCTCGCCCGTCGACTCCCACATCGGGATGTGCCCGCAGCGCGGAAACACCACCAGCCGCGCGTGCGGCAGCTCGCGCGCCAGCCGCTCCCCGAACGGCAGCCGCGCCACCCGATCGTCGCGCCCCCACAAGATCAAGGTCGGCGCGTCGATCGTCCGATAGGTGTGCTCGTAGGCGGCGAAGCCCATCCCGCGCGCCGCCGCGAGCGCCGCCGCCACCGCGCCGGGCAACGCCATCTGCGCCTCGACCTCGGCGACCACCTTCTCGGTCACCATCTTCGGATCGAAGAAGTTGAGGTAGAGCCGCTCGCCGATCCCCTCGCGATAAAACGCGGTGTAGAGCGCGTTGCCGATCCCCGGCACCTTCGCCCAACGGAAAAACGGCACGAGCTGCTCGTCATAGAAGTAGCCGGAGATCACCACCAGCTTCTCGAGCCGATCGCGATGGTGCAGCGCGAACGCCAGCGCCACCGACGCGCCCCACGAGTGGCCGACCACGTCGGCGCGGCGGATCCCCTTCGCGTCGAGGATCTTGGCCAGCACGTCGGCGAGCGCGCGCGGCGAATAGTCCCCCTCGCGCCGATCCGACTTGCCGAACCCCGGCAGATCGACCGCGATCACCCGGAAGTGCTCGGCGAGCGCCGGCATGACCGGACGGTACGAGGCGATCGACGCGCCGTAGCCGTGGACCAGCAGCACCGTTTGCGCGGCGGTCGGATTGAGATCGACCACGTGGAGCTGCCCCCGCCCCGGCAGGATCACCCGCTCGGCTTCCGGCAGCGGCGGCGAAGGTGCGATTTGGAAGGTGGCGCAGCCCATGATGCAACCGCATAAAATGATCGCGAGTGTTTGATGCACCCGCATCATTTTAGGGAGCCAGCCGGCGGTATTCGGCGGCCTGGGTGAAGTCGCTCGAGGTTTCGTTATCCTGGCTGCGCACCCGCGCGACCGCGCCGTAGCACTCGGCGACATGCAGATAGATGA
The DNA here is from genome assembly GCA_025450955.1 of Polyangium sp. (in: bacteria). Lineage (GTDB taxonomy): Bacteria > Myxococcota_A > Polyangia > Palsa-1104 > Palsa-1104 > JANWLJ01. Next base: position 4,562 of record JANWLJ010000335.1, read on the forward strand.
TGCGCGTCGTGACCAGGAGGCCGTAGGTCTGGGTGTAGCCCATCCGCACCCGCAAGGTATCGAAGCTTCCGGCCGGCACCTTGGTGGTGCCGCGCAGATCGACGCTGAACACCCACTTCTCCTGCGCGAAGAACGCCACTCCCGAGGCGAGCCCGCTCACGTTCGAGTCCGAGGTCCACTGCTCGCCGACCTGTAGTGGAAATTTCAGCATCACGATCGGGGTCGCGTAGGTGAGCTCGGTCTCTTGAGCCCCGCCCTGATCGCTCACCACGCCGAGGAGGTCGAGCTCGGTCGGCGTGATCCGGTAGACCCCGTCGAGCGCCTGTCCGTCGTCGAGCCGCTCGGCGTAGCTCGCGGTCGGGAAATCGCCCGCCCACCAGGCGCCCGACGGCGAGACGAGCTGGTCGAAGGTCTCGTGCTCGCCGGAGACGGGCGCGCTGAAGTCCCACACCCCCGCCTGCGGCACGTTGTTCACCGGCACCGTCATGCCCGAGGGATTGACCGCGAACAGCGCGCCGAGCCCGACCTCGAACGGCTCCTCGCCGCGCTGGATCACGCCGTCGCCGTTGAAGTTGCACGAGGCGGCCAGCGCGTCGGGGCTCCAGCCGTCCGGCACCGGCGTGGCCAGATCCACGTTCGCGGTCGCGCCGTCGCCTCCGCCGAGGCCGAGATCGACGCCGGCCACGGTCCGGCATTCGCCGACCACGCACGCGCCGCCCGGGCAATCCGAGTCGAGCCGGCAGCCCTGCTTGGGCGCGTCGCACCCGACCGCCAGGAGCGCGGCGGCCAGCCCAAAGAAGAGCGCGCCTGCCCGAACCGGCCCGGGCGCGATCATTTGATGCAACCGCATCACGTCCCCAGGACCAGCCCGCCGTCGACGCCCAGCACCTGGCCGTTTACGAACGAGGCCTCGTCGGAGATGAGGAAGGCGTAGGCCGCCGCGACGTCCGCGGGCGCGCCCAGCCGCCCGAGCGGCGTGCGCTGCTTCATCCCCGCCAGCACTTCGGCCGGCATGGTCGCGGTCATCTCGGTGGCGATGAAGCCGGGCGCGACGCAGTTCACCCGCACGCCCTTGCGCCCGAGCTCGCGGGCCCACACCCGGGTCATCCCGATCACGCCGGCCTTGGACGCAACGTAGTTGCTCTGTCCGAAGTTTCCGTAGAGCCCGACCACCGACGAGGCGTTGACGATCGCGCCCGAGCCGCGCGCGACCATGTGCGGCGCCACCGCCCGGGTCATGAGGAAGGTCCCGGTCAGGTTGACCGCGATCACCGCCTCCCACGCCTCGTCGGTGGTCTTGCCGAGGGTGGCGTCGCGGACGATCCCGGCGTTGTTGACGAGCGCGTCGATGCGATCGGCGCGCCCGAGCACCGCCTCCACCGCCGCCTTCGCCGACTCTGCGCTCGAGACGTCGAGCGACAGCGCGAAGCTGCCCTCGCCGATCTGCGCCGCCGCCTCTTCGGCCTTGGCGAGGTCACGATCCGCGATCGCCACCTTCGCGCCTTCGCGCGCCAGCCGCTCGGCGGTGGCCCGGCCGATGCCGCGCGCGCCGCCGGTCACCAGCGCCACTTTGCCTTCCAGTCGCCTGTTCATGTCCTCTCCCATAGCATATTTGATGCGTTTGCATCAAACGTTTGATGCACGTGCATCATATTTCTTTGCCGCCGCCCTTTTGGCCGAACTGCTCGCGGACCTGGTGGCGCAAGATCTTGCCGCCCGGGTTGCGCGGCAGCGCATCGGCGAACGCCACTGACTTGGGGATTTTGTAGCGGGCCAGCTTGCCGTCGAGCGCGCGCAGCACCGCCTCACCGTCGAGCGGCGCCCCGGCGGCGCGCACCACCACCGCCCGGCCGACCTCGCCCCACCGCGCGTCGGGCACCCCGATCACGCACACCTCGGCGATCCCGCCCACCGACGCGAGCGCCAGCTCCACCTCGGCCGGATAGACGTTCTCGCCGCCGGAGATGAACATGTCCTTCTTGCGATCGACGATGTAGTGGTAGCCCTCGTCGTCCCGCTTGACGAGGTCGCCGGTGTGGAACCAGTCGCCGCCGCGAAAAGCCTCGTCGGTGGCGGCGCGGTTTCGGAAGTAGCCGAGCGTCACCATCGGCCCGCCGAGCGCCAGCTCTCCGGTCTGGCCGGCCTCGACCTCGGCGCCCTTTTCGTCGACGATCCGGGTGCGCAGATAGAAGTTCGGCCAGCCGACCGAGCCCGCCTTGCGAAAGGCGTCCTCGGCGGTGAGCGAAAAGCAGTTCGGCCCGACCTCGGTGAGACCGTAGCCCTGACGAAAAAGGATCCCGCGCTCGCGATAGGTCTCGATGAGCGGCAGCGGGCAGGGCGCGCCGCCGCAGAGCGCCATCCGCGTCGCCGACAGATCGGTGCGCGCGAAGCTCGCCGCGTCGCGCAGCATCTGGAAGATGGTCGGCACGCCCATCTGCACCGTCACCCGCTCCGACGCCGAGAGCGCGAGCGCGCGCTCCGGATCGAAGCTCGGCATCACCACCACCTTGCCCCCGTGGTGCAGAAGCGGAGTGGCCAGGCAATTGAGCCCGCCGGTGTGAAACAGCGGCATGAACACGAGCGTCGCGTCTGCGCCCGAGATCCCGATCGCGAGCTCGGTGGAGAGCGAGTTGAAGAGGAGCTGGCGATGCGAGAGCAGCGCGCCCTTGGGCCGGCCGGTGGTGCCCGAGGTGTAACAGATCATGA
>JANWLJ010000336.1 GCA_025450955.1 Polyangium sp. (in: bacteria)
GACGGCGGGGATCCCGGCGGCGGAGTTTCAGGCGGGCGGCTGCTTCCCCGAGATGGACCAGTCGGTGAGCTGCTGCACCGACGCCGCCTCGAGCAGCCTGTTGTGCGGGGCGCAGGCGCCGGAGATGACGGCCAAGTAGCCGGCGCGCGCCTTGACTAAACCGGGCGCGCCCGATAAAACCGAACATCCATGTTCCGAGAAAACCTGAAGCGACTGGTCGCGGACACCGAAGGCGCGGTGGCCGGGCTGCTCATGGGCTTCGACGGCATCTCCGTCGACAGCTACACCGCGCCGGACGGCGGCATCGACATCACCACCGTCGGGATGGAGTTCTCGTTCATCCTCACCCAGGTGCGCAAGGCGGCTGAGATCCTCGAGGTCGGCGGGGTGCAGGAGATCGCGATCCGCGCCGAGACCTTGACCATCCTCATCCGCGTGCTCTCTCCCGAGTACTTCATTGCGCTCGCCATCCGCCCCGAAGGCAACTTCGGCAAGGGCCGCTACCTCATGCGGGTGGTCGCGCCCAAGCTCCAGGCGGAGCTCGTCTAGCCGAGCGCCTCGTCGATGCCGCCACGTCACGTCGCGGTGCTGCACGGGCCCAACTTGAACCTCCTCGGCACGCGCGAGCCGGCCGTCTACGGCACGGTCACGCTCGCCGAGATCGATCGCGGGCTCGTCGAGCGGGCCAAGGCGCGCGGCGCCACCGTCGAGAGCTTTCAGTCGAACCTCGAAGGCGAGCTGGTGCAGCGCATCCAGGAGGTGGCGGGGCGCGCCCAGGCGATCGTGATCAACCCCGCCGCCTACACCCATACCTCGGTGGCGATCCGCGACGCGCTCTCGGCGGTCGGGCTCCCCGCCGTCGAGGTCCATCTCTCCAACCTGCACCGGCGTGAGCCGTTCCGGCGCCGCTCCTTGACGGCGCCGGCCTGTATCGGCACCATCGCCGGCTTCGGGGCGCGGTCGTACTATCTGGCGCTAACCGCCGCGCTCGATCTCCTCGAGGACACGTGATGAAGAAGAGCCGCCCGGCCAAGTCGGTTCCAAAGGTCCAGACCCAAGACGAAAGCCTGCTCGCCCAGATGGAGGCGCTCGCCGAGATGCTCGGGCGTCACGAGCTGAGCGAGATCGAAGTGGAGCAGGGCGGAGTGCGCCTGCGGCTCCGGCGCGGTCCGGAGGGCGTCTCCTCCGCGGCGCCGACGATGATCTCCGCGCCCACCGCGATCGCGCCCGCGCCCGCGCAGCCGGCCGGCGGCGCGCCGAGCCCGGGGCCGACCACCGGGCCGAACCGCGCCGAGACCTCCGACGGCAACGTCTCGTACATCACCTCGCCGTTCGTCGGCACCTTCTACCGCTCGCCCGGGCCGGACTCGGCGCCGTTCGTCGACGTCGGCACCCGGATCAAGAAGGGGCAGGTCCTGTGCATCGTCGAGGCGATGAAGCTGATGAACGAGATCGAGTGCGAGATCGACGGAGTGGTGGTGCAGTGCCTGGTCGAAAACGGCAACCCGGTCGAATACGGCGAGCCCCTCTTCAAGGTGAAGCAGGGATGAGCCTGGAACGCCTGTTCGAGAATTTGAACCGTTGTTCTAAAATTTGAACCGATGTTCAAAAAAGTCCTGATCGCCAATCGCGGAGAGATCGCCCTCCGCATCATCCGCGCCTGCCGCGAGCTCGGCATCGCGACCGTGGCGGTGCACTCGACCGCCGACACCAACGCGCTGCACGTCAAGTTCGCCGACGAGAGCGTGTGCATCGGACCGCCGCCGGCTCCCAAGTCCTATCTGCACATCCCGTCGATCATCAGCGCCGCGGAGGTGACCGGCGCCGATGCGGTCCATCCCGGCTACGGCTTTTTGTCGGAGAACCCCGAGTTCGCGGACATGTGCGTGCGCTGCCGGCTGCACTTCATCGGGCCGCCGCCGCAGCTGATGCGCCTCATGGGCGGCAAGATTCCGGCGCGCAAGGCGATGGTCGAGGCGGGGGTGCCGATCCTGCCCGGCACGGGCCTGCTCGAGACCGACGACCAGGCGCTCGCCGCGGTCGAGGAGATCGGGCTGCCGGTGATCATCAAAGCGTCGGCGGGCGGCGGCGGGCGCGGGATGAAGATCGTCCGCGAGCGCGACAAGCTGCTCTCGTCGCTCGAGATGGCGCGCGCCGAGGCGCTCGCCGGCTTCGGATCCTCGGACGTCTATCTCGAGCGCTACGTCGAGGCGCCGCGCCACATCGAGGTGCAGATCGTCGCCGACGGCGCGGGCGGGGTGGCGGCGCTCGGCGAGCGCGAGTGCTCGATCCAAAGGCGGCACCAAAAGCTGATCGAGGAGGCGCCGTCGGTGGCGCTCACCGACGAGGAGCGCGAGAAGCTGCTGGCGCTGTGCGAGCGGGCGATGCGCCACATCGGCTACGCCAACGTCGGCACGCTCGAGTTTTTGTACGAGCGCGATCAGCCCGGCTCCGAGGCGAACGGGCGCTTCTACTTCATGGAGATGAACACCCGGATTCAGGTCGAGCACACCGTCACCGAGATGGTGACCGGGCTCGATCTGGTGCGCGAGCAGATCCGGCTCGCGGCGGGCGAGCCGCTCTCGTCGACCTTCACCAGCCGGTTCAAGCCGCGCGGCCACGCGATCGAGTGCCGCGTCAACGCCGAGGATCCGGTCACCTTCGCGCCGTCGCCGGGACGGATCACCGCGCTCAACCTGCCGGGCGGCTTCGGGGTGCGGGTCGACACGCATATCTACGAAGGCTACGTGGTGCCGCCCAACTACGACTCGCTGCTCGCCAAGCTGATCGTCCACGCCGAGGATCGCGAGTCGGCGATCAAGCGGATGCGGCGCGCGCTCGACGAGTTCGTCGTCGAGGGGGTCAAGACCAACCTGCCGTTTCATCGCAAGCTGATCGACCACCCGGAGTTCATCGCCGGCCGGATCGACACGCACTTCATCGCCCGCCTTTCACCGTCGGCGTAAAGTTCCAGCGCGGCTGCTTGACCTGGCTCGTCGGGCCACCTAAACTGTAGTACCTTTCCTACTTTAGGAGCTGCGCGCGGAAGTCACGTGGCGACGACGAAAGACAAGCAGATCGCGGCGGCGCAGAAGCTGGTCGAAAAGGGCCAGTTCGACAAAGCGATCAAAGCCTACCTCCAGGTCGTCGGCAGCGACGACAAGGACGTGCGGATCTGGCTGAAGATCGGCGATCTGTACGCGAAGATCGGCAAGAAGGCGGAGGCGGCCGAGACCTATCAGCGGGTCGCCGAGTTCTACTCCGAGCAGGGCTTCTATCTCAAATCGGTCGCGGTCTATAAACAGATCCTCAAGATCGATCCGCGGCTGGTCGACGTGAATCAGCGGCTCGCCGAGCTCTACAAGCAGCTCGGCCTGCTCTCGGATGCGATGCAGCAGTACGAGGCGGTGGCGGCCTTCTATCACAAAGAGGGCAAGACCCGCGAGGCGCTGGCGGCGCTCAAGCAGATCGTCGAGCTCGATCCCGAGACGGTCGCCAACCGCATCAAGCTCGCCGAGCTCTACTCCAAAGAGCAGATGCCGCGCGAGGCGATCGACGAGTTCACCCGCGCCGCCGATCAGCTCAAGGAGTCGGGGCGCACCGACGACTATCTGAAGGTCGCCGAGCGGCTCCTCTTTCACTCGCCGGACAATCGGGTGGTGTCGAAGGAGCTGGCGCGGCTGTACATCGAAAAGGGCGATCCCCGTCGGGCGCTGCCCAAGCTGCAGGTGTGCTTCAAGGCCGATTCGCGCGACACCGACGTGCTGATGCTGTTGTCGCGCGCGTTCGAGGCGCTCGATCAGCGCGCCAAGGCGGTCTCGGTGCTCAAGGAGCTGGCGCGCATCCTCACCGAGAACGGCGATCGGCCGGCGCGCGATCAGGTCTATCGGAAGATCCTCGCGCTGCAGCCGGGCGACGCCGACGCGGAGTCGGCGCTCGGCACCGGACCGGGACCGGGCGCGGGCGCGCACGCGGGACCGGCCAGGACCGGTCGCACCGGGCCGGCGCCGGCGCATCCGGGGACGCCGCTCGATCGGCCGCCGTCGGGGCCGGGAGTGCTCGGCGCCTCGTGGCCGCCGCCGCCGGTGTTGCGCGAAGAGTCGGAGGCCGAGCGCGAGTTCGATGAGCCGCCGGCGCGGACCACGGCGCCGGCCCGCTCCGAGGCGCCCGCGCCTTCGCCGAATCTGGCGCAGACCTCGGTGGGGAGATTGCTCGACGCTTCGTCGGTCGAGCCGGCGCGCGCCGCCGACGGTGGCGAAGAGGTCGCGCGGATCCTCAACGAGACCGACGTCTATATCAAGTACAAGCTCTACGCCAAGGCGATCGAGCACGTGCAGCGGGTGTTCGAGCACGATCCGCAGCACACCGAGGCGCGCGAGAAGCCCAAAGCGCTCTATCTTACCGTCGGCAAGCGCGAGGAGGCGGTGCTCGAGCTGTGGGCGCTCGCCGAGCACGCCGAGCCGGGGCGGCAGCGGCGCTACCTGCGCGAGATCCTCGAGCTCGAGCCGACCCACGCGCAGGCGGCGGCGCTGCTCGGCGAATCTCCCTCGGCGCGCGCGCAGGCGGCCGGCGGCTCGGACGAGCAGGCGCTCGACGTCGACGAGCTCGAGGAGCTGAACGACAGCGAGTTCGAGGTCGCCGATCCATCGGGGCGGATCGATCTGTCCGAGGAGCTCGGGACGGTCAGCGAGAAGCGGCCGATCCTCGCGCACGGCTCGTCCTACGAGGAGGAGCTGCCCGTCGAAGAGGCCGAGAGCGCCGAGGCGACCGGCGACGACGATCTGATTCCGTTGGTGGTCGATCCGATCGCCGACGCCGGATCGGATCCGAGCGCGCCCGGGGAGATCGAGGATCGCTTCGGGTTCGACGACTCGGAGAGCACCGCCGAGCCCGAGGTGCCCGAGGCGATCGGACCGACCGACTCCGAGGAGCACGCGGTCTCGGCGGGCGCGCGCGCGGTGGCGAGCGAGGACAACGACGTCCGCACCCGCTTCGACGATCAGGCGGCCAAGCTGCTCCAGCACGACGCGCTGTTCGGGCCGAGCGATTCGAGCGACGCCAGTGAGCTGAGCGACGAGGTCGACGAGCGCGATCTGCCGTCGGTGGCGAACCTTCAGCACGGGACCGCGACCATTCCGTCGGCGGCGCTGCCGCGCTCGCTTCAGGAGACGCCGCCGCCCGGTCGGGTCGAGCCGGCGTCGATCGCGACCAAGACCGCGCTCGATCCGCCGAACGAGGGCAGCCTCGAAGACGATCTCGACGAGGCCGACTTCTTCATCCAGCAGAGCCTGTTCGACGAGGCGCGCGGGATCCTCGAGGCGCTGCTCGCGCGCTACCCGAGCCATCCGCTGGTCGGCGCCAAGCTGCGCGACCTCGGCGCGCTCGAGCGCACCGGCGCGCCGGCCGAGCCGGTGAGCCCGCCGGTCGAGCCGATCGCGGCCGCGGACCTGTCGGCGGAGCTGCCCGACGAGCTGCCCGGCGCGACCGAAGCGGGCGACTCGGGCGAAGCGGGTGCGTACGAGATGACCCGCAAGGGCGTCATCGAGAAGGGCGTCACCGCCGAGGACTTCGAGACCCACTACGATCTCGGCATCGCCTACAAAGAGATGGGCCTGCTCGACGACGCGATCGTCGAGTTCAAGCTGGTGATGAAAGATCCCGCGCGCGAGGTGCAGTGCCATCTCATGATCGGGCTGTGCTGCCTCGAGAAGGGGCTGCAGACCGAGGCGATCGGGAACTTCAAGAAGGGCCTCTACGTCGAGGGGATCACCGATCGCGAGTCGCTGTCGCTCTATTTCGAGCTTGGGCAGGCGTACGAGCGGCACGGCGATCCGCGCGAGGCGCTCTATTATTACGAGAAGGTGCTCAAGCGCGATCCGGCCTTCCGCGGCGTCGACAAGCTGGTCGAAGGGCTGCGCGGCGGCGCGACTCCGGCGCCGGTGGCGGCCGGCGCGACCGACGACGTCGACGCGGCCTGCGACTCC
>JANWLJ010000337.1 GCA_025450955.1 Polyangium sp. (in: bacteria)
CATCCACAGCCCGAGCGCGTCCTCGACGAAGCGCCGCTCGTAGGGCCGCTCCGCCGACAGCTCGTGCTTCTCGCCCGAGTCGGCGACCGCGTCGAAAAATTCGGTGCGCCCCGACCCGCCCACCCACAGCTTCCAGCGATCGAGCCGCATCGTGTGCGCGAGCTCGTATTGGCTCGCGATCGCCGGTCGCGGATAGCCGGCGCCGACGTCGTGCGCGATCGGCAACAGCGACTCGCCCTGCGCGTCGACCGGCGGCTTGACCCCGAGCACGTCGTCGATGGTCGGCAAGAGATCGACGATCTCCACCCCCTCGTGCACCACCTTGCCCGGCGGAAACAGCGGCGGGTAGTGGATGACCAGCGGCACGTGCACCAGCTCCTCGTGCAGCGACTGGCCGTGCCCGATCTTGCCGTGGTCCCACAGCTCCTCACCGTGGTCGGCGGTGTAGATCACCATCGTGTCGTCGGCGTGCCCGTCGGCGGCGAGGTGCTTGAGCAGCTCGCCGAGCTGCTGATCGTTGTAGCTCACGTCGGAGTCGTAGAGCGCGATGATGCGGGTCTTGTCGCGCTCGCTGATGTGCATCCTGCCGGTGACGATCTTGTCGAGCTGCGGCCCGAGGCACGCCTTGAGAAACGGCCCGACGTAGCGCCCGGGATCGTACTCATTGATCCACGGCGCGTGCGCGCGCCACGACACGTGCGCGTCGATGGTGCCGAGATAGAGGAAGAACGGCTTGAGCGCGCGCTTGTCCAAAAACGCATCCGCCGCCCGCACCAGATCCTCCGCCTTGAGCCCGCCACCGTCGTGCAAGAAGTTGCGCAGGTTGTCCCAGCCCTGCGCGAAGCCCCAGAACGCGTCGATGAAGCCGTTGGCCATCAGCCCTTCGGTGTACAGCCCGCTCGGACGAATCGCCTCGGCGAGGGTGACGAACCGCGGATCGAGCTTGGCGTTGGCCGCGATGAAGTGGTGCTCGCCGGGATAGAGCGAGGTCCACAAGCTCGCGTGCGAGACCCGCGACTCGTTGCCCTGCACGTACGCGACCTGAAACAGCGTCGAGGTCTTGGCCAGCCCGTCGACCACCGGGGTCTTGACCCGCGACTTCGGGTTGTAGAGATCGAAACGATCGGCGCGCGTGTCGTCGCTCATCCAGAAGATGATGTTGCGCGGCCGCTTGCCGAGATGCTCGGCCGGCGCGTCGCCCGACTCGGTCAGCGTCGCCGAGCGCAGCCGCGCCTGGCTGCAGCCCGCGCCGTCCGAGGTGAGCTCGAGCCGCACCACCTGGCCCGAGAGGCGCGAGAGATCGACGTCGATGCGCGACGCACCGGGCGCGGTCGCCTGATCGATCATCACCTTCGCGTGGGTCCGCGCGCGCACGTGCACGGTGCAGCCGGCGGGCTCGACCGCAGCCTCGAGCGCGCCGCCCTGCGGCACCATCACATAGTAGGCGAGCCCGCCGCCCGCCGGAAGCGGCAGCCCGTTGGCGTCCGGCTCGACCGGCGGCGCGTCCGTCGCGGTGCCGCCGAGCTGAATCCACTCGACCGCCGCGCCCGCCCGCTCGCCGCCGATCCGTCCCGGCACCGCGAAGCTGAGCTGCAGCTTGTCTTCGCCGCCCTTGAGCGCGCCCGCCGGAAGCGGGATGGTCACGAGCTGCCAGCCCTCTTTGAGCGGCACCGCCGCCGAGGCGTGGCCCGAGATGGTCGCGCGCACCGTCTGCCGCGTCGGCGACTTGAGCCGCATGGTGAGCGTCGCGTCTTTGATCTGGTCGACGGTGAGCGGCACCTCGAGCACCGCCTGCCCGCCGGCGAGCGCCACCCGCTTGCCGTCCTCGACCTTGCGCAATTTCCAGGTGCGCGGCCGGCTGAAGTGGATATAGCGCGCAAAGCCCGGCGAACCCGCCGCGATCACCAGCCCGCCTGCGCGCATGCCGTGCGCCAGCGTCCGGTTCGCCACCAGGTCGAAGACCGGGTGAGAAGCCAGCGCCACCGACGGGAATGCGGAGAGGAGGGCGACGAACGCGAGCCGGCCGACGCGGCCTGCCGAGCTAGAAGACAAAGACCTTCGGGCGCTCGGCGGCGCGTTTGAGATCGGCGAGGACATCCTTTTGCTCCGCGACCAGGCTGCCTGCGAGGCTGCGGATCTCGGCGATCCGCCGCGCGTAGTCCTTGACCGCCAGGAGGTCCGGATTGCCGGCCACCACGCTGGTGAAAAACGGCGTCGGCTCGATCGGCACCAGGGTATCGGTGGTCTTGCCTTTGACCGTCCGCTGCGACCACGGCCCGCCCGAGCCCATGCGGAACTGGAACCCCTTCAGGTCTTTCGCGTTGCAGTCGGTCTGCCCCGCCTTCGGGCACACCGGCAAGCCGAGCTCGACGAGCTGCGCCACCAAGAGCGGGTGCGAGGCGTCGAAGACGATCCCGTATTTCTGCTCCGCCTTGGCCGCGTCGTTCTTCACGTACCTGGTGATCGCGTCCTTGTCGTTGGCGGTCTTCTTGGCGTGCTCGGTGATGAGATCGTAGAGCCGGATGGTGTGATCGTAATAGGTGAAGAGCCGCTCGATCGCGACGTCCTCGAGGTGCTCGTAGTTGGTGTGGAAGATCTTGGTGGTGTCGGGCTTGCGCAGATCGAGCTCGCCGAGGTGCGCGGTCATGTCGAGATCGATCCCGCCCGACAGCGTGGCCTTGGACTGATTGATCGTGTCGGCGATCATGCCGAGCTGCTTGCCGAGGTGATCGATCTCGTCGCGGATCTGCCCGGCCTGATCGATCGTGTCGTTGAAGTCGACGCGGCTCGAGTGGACCCCGCCGAAGAAGGTGCCGACGACGAACACCACGAACCCGAGCCCGCCAACCAGCGCGATGCGGGCCCACGGCTTCGGCTTCGAGAGCGGCTCGGCGTTGACGCTGTCGCTCGAGCCCGGCAAGACCTGCCCGAGCCCATAGAACGCCGCGAGGTTGGCCGCCTGCTGCTGCGCGAACGGATCGCGCCGCGGATCGGGCGGCGGCTGCGGCGCCGGTTGCGCCTGCTCTCGTCCCCACGGCGACGGGGGTTGCGGCTGCGCCGGTTGGCCGAACGGCGACGGCACCGGCGGCGAGGCCGTCGGTCCCGACCCCTGGTTCGGCATCGGCGCGGGGATCGCCTGTCCGCGAGGCGGAGTGGTGTTCGGGGGTGCGGCCGCCGGCATCGCGGCGGTCTTCTTCAATCCCAGGCGCGCCTTGAGGTCGCTGATGTCGCGCTGCCCGGGCTTCTTGTTGTCGTCCAAGAGTCCTTGACCTCCGACGATCGCCGACGGTCTGTCGACGGCGCCGCGAAGTATTACCGACCCATTATGGGTGTGTCAAGGAGTCAGCCTGTCATGCGACGTTCACGCGCTGCGCTGTGAACGTCCGTTGGCGTCAGCCGATGCACGGTAGCGAAAGAGCATGTACCGCCGGTACTTGCGTCTCCCGTTCGGCTGGCACGTTGACTGCTTCGAGCCCCCGCATGCGCAATCGACTGCTCACCGTTTTCCTCGCGCTCCTGACCGCGCTCGCGCTCGAGCCGCTCGGCGCGTCCGCCGCTTCGGCGCAAGAGATCTACGTTCAGGTGCCGCCTCCGCCGCGGGTGATCATCACGCCGCCCCGGCTCGGGATTCGCGCCTGGCGCATGCGCGTCCGCTGGCAGCGCCGGCGGGCCCGGGCTCAGGTGGTGGTGATGCCGCCCGCGCCGTCGGTGGTGGCGGCCGCGCCGCCCGCGCCGGTCTACTACTACACGCCCGCGCCGGCGCCGCTGCCGCCGATTCCGCCGCCGCTGGTCGCGCCCGCGCCCTATTACGCGCCGGTCTATTACGCGCCGCCGCCCGAGCCGAGCTACGTCGCGGTCCGCCGCGCGCCCAAGCTCGACGGCTGGCGCTCGCGCGTCGGGCTCGGCGTCCGCGGGATCGGGGTCACCGACTCGGGCGGCTGGGACAACCTCGGCATCGGCGGCGAATTTCTGGTCCGCGCCACCAATCACCTCTCGCTCGAGCTTGCGGCGGAGTATCAGCACGACACCGCCGGCGGCCCGTCGGGCGCGGTCGATCGCATCGACATCCCGGCGACCATCGGCATGCGCATCTACCTCGGCCCGCCGCGCTGGGTGGTCTCGCCGTACTTCGTGTTCGCCGCCGGGTTCGACTACGCCGCCGAGGATCTGCGGCCGGTGACCGATCAGGCCTACTACTTCGACGGTCAGCTCGGCGGCGGGCTCGAGCTGCGCCTCGGCCAGCACGTGGCGCTCACCGCCGATGTCCGCTTCGACGGCAAAAAGCGCCTCGACTCGCCCGCCGATCCGATCGTGGCGGAGCGGTTCGTCACCGGCGGCCACGCGGCGAGCCCGCTCGGCGACGAGTACGGCGCGCAGTTCCGCCTCGGCGTCGCGCTTTATTTCTAGAACTGCTGCGAGCCGGCGGCTCTGGTAAAATCTCGGGCGCGTGCCCATCGACTTCGCCCTTCGCACCTTCCGCAGCTTCGACAACACCGAGATCGCCTATCAGCGCTGCGGCGAGGGGACCGGCCTTCCGGTGGTGCTCTCGAACGGGCTCGGCGGCGACTATCGCGCCTGGAAGCACGTCTACGATCGCTTCGCCGGCAGCCGCCGCTTCGTCACCTGGGACTACCGCGGCCTGTACCGCTCGGGCCCGCCCAAGACCCGTCACACGCTCGGCCCCAAAAGCCAGGCGCTCGATCTCGAGCGGCTCCTCGACGAGCTCGGCTGGCAGCGCGCGATCCTGGTCGGCTGGTCGATGGGTGTGCAGGTCAACTTCGAAGCCTGGCGGCGCTTCCCCGAGCGGGTGGCCGCGCTCGGGGTGGTCAACGGCGTGGCCGGCCGGCCGTTCGACACCGCGCTCGGATCGCGCCTGGCCCGTTACGTCATCCCGCTCGCGCTGAGGCAGATGCGCCGGCGCTCGCGCCTGGTCGGCAAGATCACCGGAGCGATGACCGGGTGGAGCGGTCTTTTGCCGATGATGCAGGGTCTCGGGATGGTGGGCGCGACCATCGATCTTCAGCTCTTCTCCGAGTTCGCGCGCACCTTCGCGTCGCTCGACTTCGATCTCTACGGCGCCACCCTGGCGGCGCTCGGACGCCACGACGCCCACGACGTGCTGCCGACCATCACGGTGCCGATGCGGATCGTCACCGGCGATCGCGACACGCTCACCCCGGTCGCCACCGCGCGCAAGCTCGAACGGGCGGTGCCGCAGGCGACCTTGCGCATCCTCGAGGGCGCGACCCACTACACGCCGGTCGAGTTTCCCAAGGAAGTGTGTGAGGAGCTGGCGCGACTGTTCGACGCCGCCGAAGCGGCCGAGGCCGCGAGATCGGCGAAGGGGAATGGAGAGGGGGAGGCGGCGACGTGAGCCTAAACGGTCGCGACGCGTTCGACGTCGAGGCTCTCGCCGCGCAGGTAGCGATCGAGGAGCTCGCGATCCTCATCGGCCATCCGGGTGAAGCGCACGCCTTGGGCCCGCGCCCAGTGGTGCTCCGAGAGCAAGATGCCGTCACAGCGCAGCACCCGGTGCGAGCCGGGGAGCTGAAACTCGAGCGACACGTCCGAGTGGGGCAGG
>JANWLJ010000338.1 GCA_025450955.1 Polyangium sp. (in: bacteria)
CGGCATCTTCATCCGCCCGCACCGGATGGTCGACATCGGCGCGGTCTACCGCACGCCGCTGTCGGCGACCATGAGCGGAAACGGCCCGGTCTCGATCGTCGGCCAGGGCATGGCGATGAACCGCGACGCGAACCTCTCGATCACCTGGCCGCAGTCGGCGGGGCTCGGCATCACCATCAAGCCGCACCCGCGCTTCTTCGCCACGCTCCAGGGCGACTGGACCGGCTGGTCGTCGGTGCAGACCCTGAACGTCAACGTGACCGGCCTGACCGCGCCGCCGAAAGAGATGCTGTTTCGCGACAGCTACGCGCTGCACCTCGGCCTGCAGGGGATCATCACCCACTATCTCCTCGCGCGGCTCGGCTACGCCATCGACACCAACGCCATTCCCGACGAGACCGTCCGCCGCGAAAACGAAGACGGCCTGAAGGCCACGCTCTCGTGCGGGCTCGGCCTGCACTTCTGGAAGGTCTTCATCGACGCCGCGTTCGAAGCCTTCGTCCCGCTCGGCCCTCCCCGGGTGATAAAGACCCAAATTGGAGATGCGCTCAATTATCAAAACGAAGCCGGAAGCTACTCCGCAGAGGTCTACACCGTCGAGCTGAGCGCCCAAATCCACTTCTGACCCTTGACACGGTTCAAATAAAAAAGTTAAAATCCCACCACGCTCTGTAATCCATTACGCAGCGCTATGTCGGTCGGGGGGAGCGTCTCCGGCGGACCCGGAGGGTGGATGTTGCGCGGCTGCTTTCGGTTCTCTTCGATTTCGCTCCCTCTTCTTGGTCTCGGCCTCGGTCTTTTGGGCGGCGGATGCGACATCAGCGTCAAGCCGTTCGCCGGCACCGTCATGCAGATGACCATCAATGTCGGTCCGGTCAGTGGGCCCAACGAGCATTACGAGATATGGGCGCGCGACCAATACAACGATATCCTTCGGGTGAGCGGCAAGTATGACGTGCCGGCTCCCATCGGGGGTTTCACGAACTTCGATAAGAAGTATCCCTACTGCACTTCGGACGGCCACTGTGTCCGCTTCGGAATCATGTTCCGCGAGGCGGTGTCGATGGGCGATCCGTGCATGATCGACAAGAATACCGGTGCCCTGCTGGTCACCGCCGCCGCCTACAAGCAGGTCACCATCAACGGCGTCACCCAAAGTCCCGAGGAGCAGGCGGCGGCGATCCGCGCCCGCATCGCCCAGCTCACCACCAAGAACAATTGCGACCAGGCGACGCCGCCGCACTGCGGAATCGCGCCCACCAACCTGGTGGCGGTCCTGCCGTACGATCCAACCCCGCCGCCCACCATTCCATTCGACACGCCCGCCACAATGCGGCTCGGGATGTGCCAAGCCTATTGGGCGGCGAGCCCGTACGCCTATACGCCGAATCCCTCGCAGCTCACCTTCCCACTGAACGGCACGGTCTACGGCACCACCAACTTCAACACCACGCCGCCGTTGCCGCCGACCAACTACGACGGCTTCCGGATCGATTCGCCGGTCAATATGAAGGGTATTCAGGAGCTCTTCATTACCCACGAGACGGTGGACGCCGCCGATATGGCGGCCGGCCGCGCCGACGGGGTCGATCCGGAGAATCGCGGCCCGCTGTTTCTGCAGGGTCTTCCGGATCAGGGCGGGCTCGACGTGGTGCACTTCGATCTGTCGGGCGCTTCGGGGGAGGCCGGGACCGCGGCGCTGTACGTCGATTTGGATGAAAACCCGTCTGCGTTCTAGCCGCGTGCGGAACGGAGGCGGAAGCTCGAAATTGGCCTGAGGAGGGATGCGAATGACCCGCTCGTTTCAAGTGCTCGCCGCGCTCGCCAGCGTCGCCACGCTCGGCGCCGGCTGCAATCCCCCCGTGTGCGGCCCTGGAACCAAACAGGTGCAGCAGGCCAACGGCGACGTGCGCTGCCTGCCGGCCGACGCGCCGGTCGGCTCGGGCACCATCCCCTGCGACGTCGACGGCGGCTCGATCATCCTCGGCGGCATTTGTCAGAGCCGGACCATCTGCGGCCAGAACACCACGCCGATGATGGCGCCCGACGGCACCATCAACTGCGTCGGCACCGGCGGCAGCGGCGGTTGCGCGCCGTGCACTCCGCCGGGTGCCGGCAAGTTCTGCGTCACCGGCAATCTCTACGACTTCTCGACCAACGCGCAGGTGATGGCGGGCGGCCCATCGGTCCACTACGCGCTCTACGAGCCGACGGCCTTCCTCGGCGACCCGACCACCACCCCGCTCGCGCAAATCGACGACACCAAAGGCTGCTTCACCTTCCCGAGCGTCGCGGTCCCGGCGTCGGGTCTGATCGCGATCGGCGTGACCGACACCGCCGGTACGCTCCAGCTCACCGCGGTCGGTGAGCAGGTGGCCAGCAATCAGACCTACCAGATGGACGTCTACCAGCTGAAGAAGTCGACGGTGGCCTCGTGGAACCAGGGCGCGGGCCTCGACTACACCACCAGCGGCGCCTACGTCGGCCTCTATTACGACAACCCGGTCCCGGTCTCGAGCAATCTCAGCATCGCCGCGGATACCAACCCGGTGGCGGGAGTGCAGATCGCGATTGTCGGCGGCTCGGTGACCACGCCCCACTACTTCGATCCGAGCCGCGACATGATCAAGGCCGCCGACACCGCCACCAGTGCGGTGGGCGGCGCGATCGCTCCGCCCCCGGGCGGCGTGGTCACCTTCACCGCGAACGGCGGCACCTGCATGACCGGCCCGTGCAAGTGGGAAGCTCATCCGGGCGGCTCGGCTCCGGGCGCGGTGTTCATCGATCGGTTCCACAACTGCAACCTGTCGCCGATGGCAGCGACGTGCCAGTAGCTCCGGGGGCGACAGGACGTGAGCGCGCGATGGACGTGATCGAGGGGGATGAAGCTCGATGAGACCCGGACGCTTTCGCGCTCCACTTCTATGCGCGCTCTCGCTCGGCGCCATCGCGCTCGCCGCATCCCCGGCGCACGCGCAGCGCGGCGTCGACTCCGAGCTGTTTCATCCGGCGCTCGACAGCTACGGCATCTTCACCGTCGACCGCGCCGAGGTCTCTCATCAGTGGGACTTCGGCTTCAAGCTCTACGCGAACTACGCCGGCAATCCGCTCCGCCTCGACATGGCCGATGCGACCACCGGGATGCCGAGAAATCAGGCGGTGATGAGCTACCAGGTGGCGCTCAACTTCGGGCTTCACCTCGGCCTCACCAACTGGCTCGAGCTGGTGGCCGACGTGCCGATCTCGGCCCAGGGCTACAACGCGGTGTACGGCAATTACGGATCGGCCGCCGATCCCAACATCGCCAGCGCTCGCACCGGCGGCTTCTATGAAGGCGCGCCGCTCACGAACGTGCCGCCGCCCGACGCCTCTCCGCTCGACGCGCGCCTCGGCCTGAAGGCGCGCATCTTCCGCAAGGGAATGTTCGGAATGGCCGCCGCCGCGGTGGTGACCATTCCGTTCGGCGACGACTCGGCGTTCCTCGGCGACAGCGGCTTCACCTTCCGCCCCGAGCTGATCGGCGACTTCACCCGCGGCCCCTTCACCGTCGCGCTCAACGTCGGCGCGGTCGTCCGCTCCGAGACCCAGATCTTCGATCCGCACGACGTCGCGACGATGGCGCCCAAGCCGCGCCTGCTCCTCGACGTCGGCCACGAGCTCACCTGGGCGGCCGGCTTCGGCTACCGCTTCGTCCACTGGGTCGGCCTCGGCGCCGAGGTCTACGGGCTGGTGCCGCTCGTCGGGCAGCAGAAGGACTACACCACCAACGTCCTCGGCGGCCTGCAGTTCTTCCCCACCCGCGATCTGGTGGTGGCGGTGGGCGCGGGCGCGGGCGTGCTCGCGAGCGCGGAGCGCCACGAAGACTACCGCGTGTTTTTGGGCCTGAGCTGGGCGCCAGTGGAAGGCGGCAAGGGCGCGGTCTCGGTCGGCGGGCTCGACACCGACGGCGACGGCGTCCCCGACTCGCAGGATCTCTGCCCCAATCAGCCCGAGGACAAGGACGGCTTCGAGGACGAGGACGGCTGCCCCGATCCGGACAACGATCAGGACGGCATCCCCGACAAGGCCGACAAGTGCCCGAACGAGCCGGAAGATCGCGACGGCTTCCAGGATGAGGACGGCTGCCCCGACACCGACAACGACAACGACGGCATCCCCGACGTTCAGGACAAGTGCCCGAACGATCCCGAGGACAGAGACGGCTTCCAGGACGACGACGGCTGCCCCGACCTCGACAACGACGGCGACGGCATCCCCGACGCGGTCGACAAGTGCCCGAACGAGCCGGAGACCTTCAACGGGGTCGACGACGCCGACGGCTGCCCCGACTCGGGCGGTCAGGTGCAGATCGCGGCCGGCAAGATCGAGCTGCCCGAGCAGATCCAGTTCGAGACCGGCAAGGCGAACATCGCCGCCCGCTCGAACGCGCTGCTCGATCGCATCGCCGAGAAGATCAAGTCCAACCCGCAGGTCAAGCGGATCCGCATCGAGGGTCACACCGACGACGTCGGGTCGGCGAAGAAGAACCTGGAGCTGTCGCAGGCGCGCGCGGAGGCGGTCCGCGACTACCTGATCAAGCAGGGTGTCGAGGCTGACCGGCTGCAAGCGGTCGGTTACGGCGACACCCGACCGCTCGACAAACGCAAGACAGCCGAGGCTCGCGCGAAGAACCGCCGCGTCGAGTTCATCATCGTGGAGCAGTGAGGATGCCACGGCGCAAACCGATAGGACTCGCCGCGCTCGGCCTCGCCTCGATGCTCCTGTGCGGGGGCGCGGCCCAAGCGCAGGACGTGGCTCTGCCCGAGCCGGTGGCCGAGCCGACCCAGGCTCAAAAGGGCAAAGAGGGCGAGCCGGACATCGCGCTCGACGTCAACAGCGAGATCGATCTCGCCAACGTCGTCACCTCGGCGGCCAAGGGCGTCACCACCGTTCAGGAGGCGCCGTCGATCGTCACCATCATCACCGCCGACGAGATCAAGGCGCGCGGCTTCAAGTGGATCAACGAGGCCCTCTCGATCGTCCCCGGCTGGATGGACTCGTCCTATATCGGGAATCAGGTTCCCTACCCGCAGGTGCGCGGCGTCGGGCAGGCGCTCCTTCTCCTGCATGACGGCATCTCGATGTTCGATCCGTGGGGCAACATCGCCGAAACCAGCCGGTCGCAGCCGATCGAGAACCTGAAGCGCATCGAGGTAGTGACCGGCCCGGGCGGCGTGCTCTGGGGCGCCAACTCGTTCCTCGGCGTCGTCAACCTCATCACCAAGGACGCCGAGGACGTCAACGGCCTCGAGGTTTCGGCCGGCTACGGCGACGGGCCGGGCAACAAAGAGGACTTCAAGGCCTACGCGCTGTTCGGCAAGACGTTCTTCCACGGCAAGCTGAAGATCTTCCAGCACGTCTCTTACGAAAACTTCATCGGCAGCGTATTCAATATCCCGCAGTTTCTCGCCTCATCGCCTGCGCCGCAGTTCACCGGCCTCGCTTTCTACGGGGCGAACATGCCCGTCGACCCATGGCGGAGCTGGATGGTCAACCTCGACGGCAAGTACACGCTCGGGCCGGTCAGCCTCTACTACTCCATTCCGTTCGGCGACACCCACCCGAACCTGGTGTTCGCCAACGCGGTGCAGGTCAACGACACGGTCAACACCTATGACCGTTATGCGATCCTCGAGTACAAGGATCGATTCTGGAAGGATCGCTTCGGCCTCACCGCCAAGGGTTATTGGACCCAATTCGTCGCCAGCTACAACATCCAGCTCTTCCACCCGTCGCAGATCTTCCCGGGCTTCATTGGACCCGACGGCAAGCAGCAGATTGGCGGCCTGCACTTTGGATTTCCGAACCAGTTCATCCAGCGCGGCGGCGCCACCGTCGACATGGACCTGAACCTCAAGTACGGGTTCCGCGTCCTGTTCGGCGGCGAGGCCTTCTACGAAGGCATCAGCGGGTCGGTCGACTCCTTCTCGCAGCAGCCCTATGGCGTGGTGCCGGCGGGCGTGCCGTCGACCGCTTCACCGTCGGCGCTGCCGGTCATCTGCCCGCAGATGCAGAACGCGGACGGCACCTTCACCCCGGTGCCGAAGTGTCCGAGGCAGTTCATCAATGACGCCTACCGGGTGGTCGGCGCCGTGTATGCCGATCTGCAATACCGGCCCTTGTCCAAGCTGACCCTCGACGGTGGCGTTCGTATTCAGGAGGGCTTCGGCGGCCGGCCCTACGATCTCATCCCGCTCTACTCGGCGGCCGCGGTGTGGAACTTCCTTCCCGACTTCCACTTGAAGGCCACCTACACCACCGGCTTCCGTCCGCCGGTCTACCAGGCCACCGACGCGGCCCCGGGCGGCGTCAACTACGGCGCCAACACCGCCCTGCAGTCGGAGACCTCACAGTCGTTCCAGGGCGAGGTGAACGCCCGGCTTCTGCGCAACACCCGCAAGGTGCGCGAGCTCGAGCTGCGCGTCGACTACTCGTACACCTTCCTCGACAAGCTGATCCAGATCCACGGCGGCAGCTACGCCAACACCGGGCAGCGCGCGATCCACTCGGTCGAGGGCTACGCCAAGCTCTACTTGAACGGCGATCACTTCCTCCAAGCTTCCTACACCTACCTGTACTCGGTGGCGAGCGACATCGGCGTGGTCCGCAACATGCCGAACAACTGGATCTCGCTCGGCGGCTCGTTCAACATCATCAAGCACACCCTCGATCTGAACGCGAACCTGCTCGTCACCAGCGCCTACCAGGATCCGAACCGCGTGCCGACCGAGGGCTCGCCCGGCTTCGGCTCCACAACCGGCGCGCGCACCTCCGATCTCACCTTCGACCGGCTGACCCCGGTGGCGCTGCTCCAGCTCGGCTTCCGGCTGCGCTTCCTCCAGGAGAAGCTCGGCATCACCGGACAGTTCTACAACGTGCTCAACCAGCGCTACTACTCGCCCGACGGCTTCAACGACATCACGCCGTCGGTGGAGCTGACGCCGACGCCGATGCCGGGCTTCAGCTTCTTCGCGTCGGTCTCCTACCACCCGTAGTGCGTCCGCTCCGCGAGCTGCCCGAGCTTCGCGTCCGCGAGCTCCGCGGGATCTTCTGCGACATCGACGACACGCTCACCACCGACGGGAGTTTGGTCCCCGCCGCCTATCAGGCGCTGGCGCGCGCGAAGGCGTCCGGGCTGCGGGTGGTGCCGGTCACCGGCAGGCCGGCGGGCTTCGCGGCGGTGCTGGCGGCCAGCTGGCCGGTCGACGCGGTGGTGGCGGAGAACGGCGCGGTCCGGTGCGAGCGGCGCGGCCCCGCGATCGAGACGATCTTCTGGGACGATGAAGAGGCGCGCGCCCGGGCCAAAGACGCGCTCGCGACGATTCGCGCCGACGTGCTCGCCCAGGTGCCGCGCGCCCGGGTCGCCTGGGATGAGTGGCTGCGCCTGACCGATCTCGCCTTCGACATCGGCGAGACCCAAACCCTCGACGCAGATGAGATCGCCGCGATCACCACGCGCATCGAAGCCGCCGGCGCCCGCGCGCTCGTCTCGACGGTGCACGCCCACGCCAGCTTCTCCCTGGCCGACAAGGCCCAGGCGGCGGCGCGGCTCGCCCGCGATCTTTTTGGCGAACCGCCCGAGACGGTGGCGGAGCGCTATCTCTTCGTCGGAGATTCGCCGAACGACCAGGCCGGCTTCGCCTTCTTCACGCTCTCGGCCGGCCCGGCCAACGTCGCGCGCTACGCCGCCCGGCTCGCGCCGCCACCCTCCTACGTCGCCGAGTCACCCGGCGGCGAGGGCTTTTCCGAGATCGTCGACGCGATCCTCGCGCTGCGCGTGAGCTAGCCGTGCTTGCGCTTTTCGATCGCGTCCAGGACCGCCTGCTTGAGCGCCGCCGAATCGATCGGCTTCGAGATCCAGGCGTCGACCAACTTCCATTGGGTCACCTTCTCGTCGACGAGCGAGTCGGCGTAGCCGGTCAGGAGCACCCGCGCGGTCCCCGGATGGCGCTCGGCCACGCTCTCGAGCAGCTCGAGCCCGCCCCGCTTCGGCATCCGCCGATCGGTGATCACCACGTCGACCGGCGCCGCCGCCGTCGTCGGGCCTCCCGGCGTGCCGTAGAGGATCTGCTCCGCCTCTTCGACCGAATGAGCGCGCAGCACCTCGAAGTCGCGGCGAAAGACGCGCTCGAGAAAGTCGAGCATGTCGTTCTCGTCGTCTACGATGAGAAGCCGCCGCCCCGCCACGCTGATGCGAGCTTACCTCCGCGTACCAGCACTCGGCAAACATTGACTTTTTTGCATGATTCGTTACGATGGCCCAAGCCCCGCGTAGGGCAATGGAGACCAATCCCCTGACCGCCGCTGCCCCGACCCAGAGAATCCTGGCGATCGCGGACGATCCGACGACGCTCAAGCGGCTCGCCGACGCCATTCAGGCGGGCGGCGGCAGCCCCGTGCTCGTGCGCGGCGCCAAGATGCTCGATCAGGCGCCGGGCCCGCTGCCGTTCCGCTTCGCGGTCTTCGCGTGGGACGGCACGCCGGAGGGGCTTCAGCACGTGACCTCGACGATGCGCGCCGGCGCGCAGCTCGTCGGAGGGACCCCGCCGACCAAGCTCGCCGCCTTCACCCCGCTGCTCGCCGATCCGCGCTGCAACCACGTGCTCACCGCCGACGACAACGGCTTTCACATGACCTCGGTGACGGTGCAGAAGTTCGTCACCGGCGATCTGTTCGGCATCGAGAAGTATCTGCCGGAGGGCACGCCGGTGCACTTGACCCGGCTGCGCGAATACAAGGGGCGCACCGCCGCGATCGACGAGGTGCTCGGCTACGCGGAAAAAGTGGGCGTGCGAAGGCAGGTGCGCTCGGCGATCGGCCAGGTGTGCGAAGAGCTCTTGATGAACGCGCTCTACGACGCGCCCGTCGACGAGCACGGCAACGCGATCTTCGCCGAGGTGGAGATCAAGGCGCGCCTCGAGCAGCTCTCGCCGCGGCCGGTGTCGATCCGCTACGCCGCCACCGAGACCGGGTTCGCGGTGAGCGTGCGCGATCGCTTCGGGCGTCTCGATAAGGCGACCGTGCTCCGCTACATCGACAAGTGCTTGCACTCCTCGCAGCAGATCGATCGCAAGACCTACGGCGCCGGCCTCGGCATCTACCTCATCGCCAACGCCGCCACCCAGTTCGTCTTGAACGTCGCGCCGGGGATGGCCACCGAGGTGGTCTGCACCTTCGATCGCAAGAGCGCCCGCGCGTCATTGCGCGCGCTCTCGGTGTTCGTCTACCCGGGCGGCGAGGCGCAAAAACAGCAGGCGCAGGCGGGCTAAGGTGTCCGAGCGCGCGCTCGGCCCATATCGGCTGCTCTCTCAGCTCGCCGTCGGGGGCATGGCGGAGATCTACGTCGCCAAGACCGCGGGCGTGGGCGGGTTCGAGAAGCTGATCGCGCTCAAGGTGATCCACCCGAACTTCTCCGAAGATCCCGAGTTCGTCCAGATGCTCGTCGACGAGGCGAAGCTGTCGGTGCAGCTCCAGCACGCCAACATCGTCCAGACCTTCGACCTCGGCCGCATCGACGAGCAGTACTACATCGCGATGGAGCTGATCGACGGGATCGATCTCTATCGGCTCCTCCGGCAGGCGTCGGAGAAGGAGATCGATTTTCCATTCGAGGTGGCGGCGTTCATCGCGCAGGAGACCTCGAACGGGCTCGACTACGCGCACCGCAAGCGCGACTCCAAAGGGCGGCCGCTCAAGATCGTCCACCGCGACGTCTCGCCGCAGAACGTGCTGGTCTCGTACGACGGGCAGGTGAAGATCGTCGACTTCGGGATCGCCAAGGCGGCGCTGCGCGGCCAGCAGACTGCTGCCGGCGTGATCAAGGGCAAGTATTACTACATGAGCCCGGAGCAGGCGTGGGGCGATCCGATCGACGCGCGCTCCGACGTGTTCTCGACGGGGATTTTGCTCTACGAGATGTTGGTCGGGCAGATGCTCTATCTCGAGGAGGATCTCGACGTCCTGCTCGATCGGGTGCGCAAGGCCGAAATTCCACTGCCGTCGAAGCAGCGGGCGGGCGTGCCGCCCGACCTCGAGCAGGCGGTCATGCGGGCTTTGCGCAAGCGGGCCGACGATCGCTTTCAGTCGGCGGGCGAGCTCGGGCTGGCGCTCGCGCGCTTCATTCGCGGCCACGCCCCCGACTTCAACCGCGCGCGGCTGGCGTCGTTCGTCCAGCAGGTGCTCGGTGACGAGCCGACCACCCAGAACCGCGATCCGCGCACCAACACCGCGCTCAGCCGCGAGATGCTCGCGCGCGACGAGAACAGCCTCATCTTCAAGCTGAGCGATCTCAAGCCGCCGACGCCGCCTTCGGCCGCGCCTCCGCCGCCGCGCGCGCGCGATCAGGCGACCTCGCCGGTCTCTTTGCCCGAGCTCGCCGGGCTGCGCGCCGCGCCTCCGCCCCGTCCGAACCCGGCCGACTTCGAGGAGTCGGAGGCCACCATCGTCGACGGCGGCTCCGAGACGCTTTTGGCGCAGCTCACCGGAGGGCCGCGCCCCGAGCTCAAGGCGATGAACCTGCCGCGCGCCGACGATCCGGCGTTCGACCACGGCCCCGATGAGCCGAGCGATCCGTCGGCCGCGGCGCCGGGTGAAGACGAGGACGAGGAGACGCTCAC
>JANWLJ010000339.1 GCA_025450955.1 Polyangium sp. (in: bacteria)
CGCGGTCTCGACGAGCGGCGACGCGCCCTCGGCGAGAATCGCCAGGTCATCGGAGAACGCGTCGGCGAGCCGGCCCGCCGATTCGGCGAGGAGCGCGCGCCCGTAGAGCGCGACCGGATCGGGCTTCGCTCCCGGCCGGGCGGCGAGCGCGCGATCGAAGTCGGCCTTGGCCTCGGCGGTCTTGCCGTCGAGGTAGGCGGCAAACCCGGCCTGCGCGGGCGACGGCGGCGTCTGGCGCTGGGCCGGCTGCGCGCACCCGGTGGCGAGCGCGAGCAAACAGACGAGCCGCTTCATTTGCGCGCCTCGCGGTCGCGGCCGAGCACCAGATCCTGCCCGACCGCGTCGTCGACCGCGGCGCAGAAGCGCCGGAAGGCGGGATAGTCGGCGCGGCGGATGCGATGGCGATCGACCTCGAGGATTCCGGTCACCGCCACCTCGTTGCCGCGCTCCTCGGCGGTGAGGGTGAACTTTCCAAACGGCGTCTCGACGGTGCGCGGCTCGGGCAGGCGGCGCGCGCGGAAGCCGGGCGGCAGATTCACCGTCACCCGCTCCTCCTGCCGCCACTTGTAGCCGAGCACCAGATCGTACTTGCGGGTCGACAGCCGCGCGTAGGAGCGCAGCATGTCGGGCTCGCGCCCGAGCGCCGGCATCACCAGGGTCGCGCCGTGCGCATCGGAGTCGGGCCGCGCCCAGTGCGGCACCGTCACCTCGGCGCGCACCGTCACCGGCTCTTCGAGCGCGTCGA
Source organism: Polyangium sp. (in: bacteria) (assembly GCA_025450955.1). GTDB lineage: Bacteria > Myxococcota_A > Polyangia > Palsa-1104 > Palsa-1104 > JANWLJ01. The sequence continues at coordinate 746 of JANWLJ010000339.1, forward strand.
GCGACATCTGCACCGACTCGACCTTGGCGCCCGGATGCTTGCCGTTCCACGCCTGGTCGTACTTCTCCATCCGCTCGCCCGGCGACTGATAATGATCGCGCCAGCCGTGCGCCGCCTCGCCGGTAATGTTCAGCTGCTCCTTGACCCGCGCGTCGCCGCTCGCCTCGAGCGCGACGTTCCAATCGGTGGTGACGAGATTCTGCGCCGCCGGCAAGACCGGCGTGCGCACCAGCTTTCCCGTCGAGACCTGCAAGACCGGGATGTCCTGATCCTGCGCCGGCAGCTCGGCGGAGCCGGAGAATTCGGCGGTGCCGTCGAGATAGAGATCGTACTTCGGCACCCACACGATCGCGTGATCGAACGGCGCCAGCGACGCGGGCTCGGCGTCGAGATCGCCGCCCTGCCGGGTGCGCGCGAGCACCAGCGAGGCCGGAATGCCCGCCTGCCTTAGCATCACCGCGAGCAGGCTCGCCTTGTCTTTGCAGTCGCCGAACTTGCGCGCGAACACCTGCGCCACCCGATATGGCTGATAGCCGTGAATGCCGAACTCGAGCCCGACGTAGCGGGTGCGCTTGACGACCAGATCATAAAGCGCGCGGATCTTGGCGCGCTCGTCGGTGAGCCCGCGGGTCGCCGTCGCCACCGCGGAGATGATCGCCTGATCGGGCTCGAGCTGCCCTTTGACCAGCCCGCGATACCAGGCCGCCACCTCGCTCCAGGTGCGGTAGGTCGACACGTGCAAATAGGCGGCGACGTCGGAGTAGCCGGGCATGCCGGGCTCGGTGTCGACCTTGGGCGTGTGCTCGGCGTGGAAGGTGTAGATGCGCTCGTCCCCGTCGAGCTTGTCGAAGTGATCGAGCCCGGCGAGCCGCGGCTTGTTGAAATAGAGCGTGCGCTCCTTGGGCGCGATGAGGACGTAGCGCTGCTCGGTGCGCGGCAGCTCCTCTTGAAAAAAGTGCAGGTCGCCGAAGTAGTCGGCGAGGAGGTTCCGCCGCCCCACGTCGGAGACCACGTACTCGACGTCGATCACGTCGCCCGGCTCGAGCGCCGAGAAGCGCACCACCTCGCCGCGCACGTCGTAGTAGAGCCCGTACCACGGCTCGGACAGATCCTGCTCGTCGGTGGAGACCGCCTCGAGCACGTCGCCGTTTTTGCGATACAGCCGCGCCGCGCGCACCTCGACCGACTGGGTGTCGGGGGTAAAGCGGATCACGAAGTCGCCCTCGGATTCGGCGCCGCGCTCGTCGAGGATCTGCACCACCCGCTGGGTGTAGGTCTCCGACAGCCCGTTCGGATGGACCCGGATCGCGGTGCCGTCGAACAGCACCCGCGCCGGCGCGCCCGAGGCGTCCTTCTCCTTGCCGTAGCGCGCGATGAGGTGCGGCACGTCGAGCGAATAGGAGCGCACCAGGTCGTGGTGCGGATCGGCGTGCTGGTGATCGGCGGCGGCGCGCAGCTCCTCGAGGTAGTCGCGCAGATCGGGGTTCTGCGGCTTGAGCTCGAGCGAGCGGGCGAAGCGAGCCAGCGCGTCGGCCTCGCGGCCGAGCCGGTGAAGGAGGCGCCCGTCGCGCTCGAGCAGCCGCGGATCATCGGGCGAGATGGTGAGCGCCGCTTCGATCGCGCGCTGCGCGTCGTCGAGCCGGCCGGCGCCGTCGTAGAGCTCGGCGCGATCGAGCGCGGTCGAGAGCAGATCGGGCCGCGCGCGGGTGAGCGCGTCGAGCAGCGCGAGCGCCGGGGCGAGCTTGCCGCGCGAGCGCGCCTCGGAGAACAGCTCCTCGAGCGTCTCGGTGTCGTTCGCCTCCGCCTTGCGCAGCCGCTCGAGCCAGCTCGCCGCCTCGGCCCGCCGTCCGCGCCGGAGCGCCAGGTTGGCCTCGGCGCGCAGCACCGCGAGCGGCGGCGACGCGAGACCCTTTGCGAGCGCGGTCAGCTCGGCGGCCGCGCGCGCCGGCAGCCCGCGATCGGCGGTGAGCTCGGCGCGCCGGAGCTCGGCCGGGTAGTAGTCGCGATCGGCGGCGAGCGCGGCCAGCCACTCGGTCTCGGCGCGCCGATCCCGCCGCTCGCGCGAAAACAGCTCGCCGAGCAGGGTGTGCAGCGGCGCCGCCGCGCCCGGATGGGCAGCGTCGACGAGCGCCAGCCCGGCCGCGAGCGACTTGTGACGATCGTTGGGATCGATCTCGGCCGCCGCCACCCGCCCCCACGCCTCCGGCGACGGCGCGAGCTTGGCCGCCTGGGTGAGCAGGTCGGCGGCGCGGTGCAGCTCGGGATCTTCCGGCGCGACGTGAAACAGGTAGATTCCAAGGTCGGTGAGCGCGCGCGCATCCTTGGGGTGCCGCTTGACCGCGCTCTCGAGGGCCTTGCCGAGATCGACCACCGCGCCGGCTCGCTGGCTCGGCGCCGCCTGGCGCGCCGCGTTCAGATCTTCGAGCCGGGTCGAGACCTCGAGGCGATCGCGCCCGGCGAGCGGCGCGCCGTCCGGACGGGTGAGCCGCAAATAAAAGCCGATCGTCCCGCTCTCCTTCGCGCTCAGCTTCACCGTCACCCGGTTCCAGCCAGAGGCGAGCGCGACCGCGCCTGCGTCCTGATCGAAGCGCGCCGGCCGATAGACGTCGTGATCGATCGCGAGCCGCCCGTCGACCCACACCTTGACCGCGCCCGACGAGCCGACCCGCACCGCCGCCGCCATCGCCCGCGGCGCGCGCACCGCCACCGTCGCGTAGGCGGTCACGTTCGAGTCGGGCCGCAAGCACGGCTCGAGCCGCTCCAGCCCCGCCGAGGCGACCTCGGGATAGAGCCGCCAGCCGACCGGCCGCTCCTTGCCGGCGAAGCGCGCCTTGGGATCGAGCGGCTGCGCGAGCTCCTTCTCCGGCTGGTAGACCGCTGCGTGCCCCGCTTTGCCTTCGTTATCGAATGGACCGACGATCCAGAATTTCGTGATCAGCCCGAGCGCATCGCGCAGCTTGGCCGCCTCGTCGGAATGGCCGAGCCGATCTTCGAGCTCGGCTTCGATGAAGCTCGCCCGCGCCCTCACCTCCGGCTGCGCCCGCCCGCTCGCCGCCTTCTGCACCACCGACAAGAGCGCGCTCCGATCGCGTACCCGCTCCCATAGATCCTCGATTCCGAGAAGCGGCACCACGGCCTCGGGCCGCGCGCCCTCGCGGAGGAGCCGCGCCTTGCGCGCTTCGAGCTGCGCTGCGAATGGATCCGAGCTCGAGCCCGCGCGTGCGAGCGGAGCGGCGAGCCCGATCATGATCAGCGCGCACGCCGCGACCCCACATCTATTAAGGATGGTCACGAGCGTTCGAGCATAGCACCGAGAACCCACCTTGACCCCTGTTGCCTGCTCAGATACCGTGGAAAACCATGAACATCAGATTGCCCGTCGCGGTGGTGCTGGTTCCGCTGGTCTGTTCCGGATGTGTCGGCATGACGGTCGGCATGACCGCGCCGGTGGTCAAGATCGCCTCGCAACACTTCGCGTCAGAGAGCGACGTCACCCTCGCGCGCGAGGCCTCGCCGGGTCAGCTCGAGACCGCCGAAGGCTTCCTCGCCGCCGATCCCGAAAACCGGATCCTGCTCGGCGTGGTGGCGCAGGGCTATATCGAATATCCATTCGGCTTTCTCGAAGATGATCTCGAATCGCTGCCCGACGATCCCGATCACGCCGCGCAGAGGACCGCGATCACGGTGCGCGCGACGGGCCTGTACGATCGCGCGCTCGGCTTCGCGCTGCGCCTGCTTCAGCTCGACGACAAGAACTTCCCCGCCGCGTTCAACAAGGACGTCGCGTCGGCCGACGCCGAGGCGAAGAAGCTCGACAAGGACTCGGCGCCGGGCCTCCTGTTCGCCGGTCTCGCGCTCGCCTCGTCGATCAACCTGAACCGCGATGACGTGAGCCGGGTGGTCGATCTGCCGAAGGCGATCGCGCTCATCAAGCGCTCGCACGAGCTCGATCCCAAGTTCTACAACGGCGGCGCCGCGATGACGCTCGGGATCATCTACTCGTCGCAGGGCAAGGCGATGGGCGGCGATCCCGATCTCGCCAAGAAGATGTTCGACGAGGCGATCGCGCTCAATAACGGGAAATATCTGATGCCGAAGGTGATGCTCGCGCGCTTTTACGCGGTGGTGATCCAGGATCGCGCGCTGTTCGAAAAGACGCTCAAAGAGGTGCTGGCCACTCCGGCGAACGTCTTCCCCGAGCAGCGCCTCGCCAACCTGCTCGCGCAAAAGCGCGCCAAGCGTTACCTCGCCCACGCCGACGACTACTTCTAGCCCGCGCTGAATGACCCGCCTGCAAGCTCGTCCAACGAGAGTGCCTCAAGGAGAAAAGATGAAGCGCCTCCTCACCGCCTTCGCCTTCAGTTTCTGCGCGCTCCTGTTCGCCATCCCGGCGCACGCGCAGCAGTACACCTTCAAGATCGCCTCGCTCGCGCCCGAAGGCTCGTCGTGGATGAAGCTGTTTCACGAATGGGGAAATCAGGTCGAGAAGGACTCCGGCGGGCGAATCAAGATCAAGTTCTACGCCGGCGGCGTCGCCGGTGACGAGCGCGATGCGGTGCGCAAGATGCGGCTTGGCCAGATCAACGGCGCGGCGGTGACCGCGATCGGCCTCGGTCTCATCCAGAGCCAGGTCCGCGTGCTCGAGCTGCCGTTTCTGATCCACGGCTACGCCGAGCTCGACTACGTGCGCAACAAGCTCGACCCCGAGTTCCGAAAAATGTTCGAGGACAAGGGCTACGTGCTGCTCACCTGGGGCGGCGTCGGGCCGGTGCACATCTTCTCCA
>JANWLJ010000340.1 GCA_025450955.1 Polyangium sp. (in: bacteria)
AAGCGCATTCTTAGCGACGAGAAAGGCTCGCCCCCGCTTTGGACCGACGATCCTGCCGACAGCCCGAGATGTTGTCCGAGATCGGCCGACAAGCAGAAAGACTTCCATGAAATCAGGTATTCCGTGTTCCCCCACCTTTTCCCCCACCTGAACCGCGTCAACGTGTGACGGCACGCGACGCCGCGAGACGGTAAATGGTTAGAACTTCATGAAATGGGTAATGGTGCCGAGGGTACTGAGGGTCTTGGGAAGCAGGTACTCTACCAACTGAGTTACGCCCGCGATTCGTACAAACGACTTTCTAGCCCCACGCAACTCCTCGGTCAAGCGCGTTTCAGTTATTCGGCGGCAGCATATTGCACGTAGCCGGCATGCCCTTGGGATCTTTGATCGCGGTTTCGTCGAGGGCGCAGGGCGTGGGGGCGGGGGTGCCGAGCGTTTTGGAGGCGATGAAGTCGGCGGCGTAGTCGGCTCTGTGATCGATGACGCCGCTGTGGTCGCCGGTCGGATCGACGCAGACGGTGAGCGGGACGCCGTCTTGCTTCAGGCGATCGATCGCGCACGTGATGCGATCGTAGGGGATGGTGGTGTCCTTCTCGCCCCACAAGACGGTGATGGGCACCTGGGCGGCGGCGCCGGTGATGTGCGGGCGATCGGCGGCGTAGCGCGCGAGCCACTTCTGGCAAAGGGCCTGGTTGGCGTCGGCGGGGCAGTCGGCGCCGTTGGCGGCCGGGCTGCCCACGGCCTGTTGAAACGTGGGATCGAAAATTTCGGAGGCGTCGGCGCCGAGCGCGCGGAGCGAGGCCCAGTTGTTGTCGTCCCAGCCGGCGCTGTCCACCCACGCCTTGACCTGCGCCTGCTTGGCGGCGGCGAACACGTCGACGCCGTGGCCCGGCCCGTCGAGGATCTCGCTGTGGGTGTAGTGATACCAAATCGTGACCGCGTTCACCGCCTCCGAACCCATCGTCGGATACAGGCCGGGCGCGATGAAGATCGCTCCCCACGACGCCTCGTTGAGCCACAAGGGGGCGTAGACCACCACCGCGGCGATGGTGCCGCCCGCGCCGTAGCTCGCCGACATCGCGAGCGCCGAGAGCGCGGTGTGGCCGCCTTGCGAGTGGCCGACCAGCACCACCTGATCTTCGAGGCGCGACGGGATGAGCTTGCGCAGCGCCCGCGCGCCGTCGAGCGTCGACTTGGCGACGTCGGCCGCGAACGCGTAACCGCTCGGGGGATTGTTGGCCGCGCCGTAGTTGGCGTAGCCCGCGAGATCGGGCGCGATCACCGCATATCCATATCCCGCGAGCGAATAGACCTGGCGCTCGAAATCGATATTGACGCCGCTGTCGATCGGATCGAAGAGGCTCGGCGCATCGGCCGCCGCCTGCCCGCGGCTCCCGTGTGAGGCCACCACCACCGGCAGCTTCGGGGCGCGCGGGAGATCGGGCAGCATCACCAGCGCGCTCGAATAGCCCGCGGTGTTCGCCGTATCGCCGCGCTCGGTGCGATAAAGAATGCGGTAGGTGTGCGCCCCGCTGGTGACCGGGCGCGCGGTGAAGTCGTCGGCGGCCAGCTTGGCCTGGAGCTCCGAGGCGGTAAACGTCTGATCGGGAGCGCAGCGAATGATCGCGCCCTTTTCAGCCGGAAGCGCGCCCGGATCGGCGTAGATCGACGCGATGGTGTCGGTGCAAGCCGCCTCGAGCATCACCGGCGGCGGCAGATCCGGGCCGGCGTCGACGATCGCCGGCGCGTTTCCATTGTGGCAGCCAAGGGCGAGCGTGAGGGCGAGAAGCGGGACCAAACGCAGTTTCCCCATGGTTTACGATATCACTTCTTCAGGACGACCCTCTCAAGAATGCGCCTACGACCGCTTGCGACTTCGAGGCGGCCGCATTCGCCAATCCGACGGTCAGGGATTGCGGGCGAAGGTGACCTGGAAGCGGCAGCGGCCGACGCGGGGGGGATTTTCGGGGAGGGCGAGGCGGCGCAGGTGCTCGTCGAATTCGTCGCCGGAGATGAGCTTGGTGGTCTCGACCAGCGCTTTGCGGGTCGAGCGCGCGGTCTCGATGATGAGCTTCATGATCCCCTTGCCGTGCTCGGTGGTGCCGCCCGCGACGTGATCTTGCGGCGCGCTGTCGAGGATCTCGAAGCCGGCCTGGGCGAGCAGCGGCGCCTGGCGCTCGCCGGCGGCCGAGGTGCCGAAGTGCTCCCACGAGCGCATGATCGCGTCGGAGAGCACGCGCATCGACGGGTGGTCGTAGTCGAAGGCGTCGGCGCGCGGATCGATGAGGTAGAGCACGCCGCCCGGCCGGAGCGCGTCGCGCAGATGGCCGAGAGCGCGCAGCGGATCGGTGAGGTGGGTGAGGCAGAAGCGGAGCTGGGCGACGTCGAAGCCGCGCGTGACGTCGGCAGGCAAGGGCTCCTGCGCGTCGTGCAGGAGATAGCGCACGTTCGGCTGCGCGAAGGCGAGCGGCGCGGTCTGCATCGCCTCGGGGTCGCGGTCGAACGCCACCACCTCGGCGCGCGGATGATGCTTGCCGATCTCGGCGGCGTGCAGCCCTTCGCCGCACGCGCCGTCGAGGAGCCGGAAATCGGCGTCGGGGTGGAGGCTCTTGCCGGCGTAGCCGAGCGCGCGGCCGACGTCGTCGAGGAAGCTGTCGTGAAGCAGATCGAACATCAAATAGAGACGGTCGCGATCGCTCAGGCTCTCGAGCAGGTACTTCTGCGTCGGCGGATCGTCGATAGAGGTGGGCAGCATTCAATAATCGTGAACCGTCGGGCGGGCGGCGATCAAGCGGTCCGTCGACCGTAGGCTGGCAAACAGGTCGGCAGGATTCTTGATCCCGGTTTCTTCCTGCGCCTATCCTAAAGGCGATGTCGCCCTCTTCGTCACTGCCGAGCGGGCACGCGATCAGCGCGTTCTTCGACGAGGTGATCGCCACCAGCGGCCTCGCGGGGCTGATCGCGGCGGCGGCAGTGACCCGCGCGTGTCAGCGCGCGCACGTCGACCCGAGCCACCTCGATCCGGGCAGCCTCGGCCAGGTGCTCCCGTTTCTCGAGATGACGCTGCGGCTCTATCTGCCCGACGAAGCCGACGCGCGGCTGCGCGCGCTTCGATCGCTCGCGCGTTAGATCTTTCGCCAAGCTTTTTTTACGCGCGATTGCGGCGGCGGAGCGCGAGCGCGAGCAGGAGCGCGCCCACCAAAAGGGCGAGCGGCGGAAGCGGCGCGGCAGGCGCGTAGTCGCAGCCGCTCTGCGCCGTCGGATTGACCGAGGCGTCGAGGCCGCCCTGCGTTCCACCGTCGGTGGGCGCGGTCGCGCCGATCGAGATGTCGGCGCAGTGATGATAAAAGCAGCCGCCTGGATTGTTGAGCCCGTGATCGGACATGAACTCGATCACCTGCAGCGTGCACTTGTCGCAGGTCACGCCGGCCGGGAGGGTGAGCTGCACCGACTGCGGGCTGGAAAACGGCGAGGTGTGATCGAAGACGTCGTCGGCGAGCACCGGGAACACCGGCGGGTTTTCGATCGGCACCGAGCCGCAGGCGGTCGAGCCCGCGGTCACCACCGGCTCGGGCGGAAGCTGGCTGCGATCAGTGGTGGCGAGCGCGATGCGGTAATGGCCGGGGTGAAACACGACCTCATTAATGGTGACGGTGATTGTCTGGCCGATCTGAAACGCGGTCACCGTGCCGGTCGGCGTGCCGCCGCCCTCGTCGCCGCACGGGCCGAGCTTCTCCGGCGCGCCGAGCGAGTCCTGCGACATCCACGACGGCGGCGCCTGCAAAATGAAATGGGCCTGCGACTCGGGAGCGAGCAGCATCAGCGTCGACAAAGCGGCCGCGAAAAAGAGGCCGCGGCGCGCGAGTCGGTGGGTGGCGGAGGGTCGGCTCATCGGGGACTCCTTGGGCGCAGTCTACATGAGCACGCCTTGCTTGCGGGTCTGGTGGTCGAGCGTATGCTGAATCGGACGATGGCCTCGCGGTCGCTCGCGCTCGGATTGGCGCTCTTGGTGGGGAGCTGGATGCTCCTTCCGCCGGCGCGCGGTTATCGCTGCGTCGGTACGCCGTCGAGAAGGGCGGCGCATCATTCGTGCTGCCCGAGCAGCGCGCCTCTGCCCACCGCGCAGATCGGCGGGCCGTGCTGCGAGCGGCTTCCACGGCTCGCGCTCGACGGGGTGGATGCGGCGAGCTCGTTCGACGCGGCGGGGATCGCTCCGGCGGCGCAAGCGGTGCTGCCCGCGGGCGCATCGATCCTCACGCCGTACGCCACCCGAGCATTCGACACTTTTGCGGTCGGAGTCGGGCCGCCGTTTGGCAAGCTGCGCCCCCTCGGCACCGTGCTTCGCATCTAGCGCCTTCGCGTCTTCGGTTTTTTCAACCCGACGCGGAGGTGAACATGTTTTCTCGTGCGAAGATCTGGCCGCGCGCGCGGGCGCGGCGGACGATAACGCGATTCGCGATGGTGATTTTCTCGTCGCTGCTCGCGCTTTTTCCGGAGGCCGCGCGCGCCGCCGGACATGGGCCGGTGTTCGGGCTCGCCACCCCGACCCTGGGCAAAGGGAGCTGGAGCCTCGATGGCGGCGTGATGGGAAGATCGGGAGGCGGCGAGATGCTGATGGCGCGCCCGATGGTGGGCTACGGCATCACCTCGGATCTGGAGCTGTCGACCTCGTTGCCGATACCGCTCTACTCGACGGGAAATCTGGCGCGCGCGCGAATGATGACCACCATGCCGGCCGATCCGGATGTCGAGCTGCAGCTCGCGTGGCGATTTCAACGCCACGCGATCGGGATCGGCAATCGGATCGAAACCACCGCGACGCTCTATGTCGACTATCCGATTTTCAGCGCGCGCGACGGGGTGCGGGTCTTTCCCGGATTGGCGGCGTCGCTGGTGACGGGATATGCGTCGCGCTCCTGGTATTTGTGGGCGGGCGGATTTTATCGGCGTTATCTCGGGCCGATCGATCAAACCGCCGACCATCTCGGCGATACGGTGATGTACAGCCTGGTGGTCGGCTATCGCCCGCCGTTTTTGGCGCGGCGCGAGCTGCCCAAGGGCGATTGGCGGCTGTTCGCCGAGCTGGTCGGCGAATACAACTTTCCCGACGAGCTCGGCGGCGCGCGCGTGCCCGACACCGGCGGCCATCGGCTGTTTCTCGGCCCGACCTTGCTCGGCCTGTATGGCGCGTGGGGCATTTCCGGAGGGCCGCAATTTGCCATTTACAACGACCTGAACGGCGTTCAGTCGCGCGACTTCGTGCGCTACGCCGTCAATTTCACCTATTGGTGGTTTTAGGAGGCGTCATGAAAAAGATCGCGCTGGTGGTGTTTGCATTGACCGCGTTCGCGCCGCTTCGCGCGCGGGCCGAATTGCGGGAGCTCAAGCAGACGATCTACGGGATGGATTGAGCGGTGTGCGCGCACGCCGTGAGCGTGTTCATGAAGCGGATTGACGGAGTCGAGTCGGTGAAGGTGTCGCTCGAAAGCGGCGTCGCCGACGTCGAGCTCGCGCCGGGAAATGGCGTCACCATCGAAAAGCTGCGCAAGGCGATTACCGATAATGGATTTACTCCCAAAGACGCCGAGGCCACGCTGGCCGGCAAGATCGTCGTCGACAAAGGCAAGCCTCAGCTGGCGGTCTCCGGATCGGAGGCGACCTATCCGCTCGCGGCGGCGCCGGGAAAAAA
>JANWLJ010000341.1 GCA_025450955.1 Polyangium sp. (in: bacteria)
CGCTCGGATATAGTCGCAGACCATCTCGCGCCGCGTCTTCAGCGCTACATTATATGCGTCCGCTTTCGGAATCCTCATGACCAAGCGACCCGGGTTGCGCTGGAAATCGGTGTCTTTGAAAGCGACGCGGCGGCTGACCGCCGGGCTGGCGCATCACCGCTGGCCCGCCTGGTCTCCCGACGGGCGCTGGCTCGCGTTCGCGATCGGCGAAGGGCGCGCGGCGATGTGGGTGGTGACCGATCGGCGCGGGCGGGTCGCGCGCGCGCTCGAAGGGCCGGTCGAGGGCGGATGCAGCTTCGCGCCGGACGGCGCGCTCGCCTATGGACGGCGGGCGGGCGAGGCGAGCGAGATCTGGCTCGCGCCAGCAGGCGGAGCGCCGCCGGTGCGGCTGCTCGGCGGCGACGGCAAGAGCTATCGCGAGCCGGCCTTTTCTCCCGACGGAAAGCGGCTGGTGTTCGCCGCCGCCGATCGGGCCGAGCTGCCAACCCATCTTCAGATCCTCGAGTTGGAAAGCGGCGCGCGGCGTCCATTGCCATCCGATCCGGCGCGCTCCGACGGGCGGCCGGCGTTCGCGCCCGACGGCGAGCTCTATTTCGAGGGCCGCTCCGACGGAGAGGTCGCGGTGTGGGCGCTCGCGCCCGAGCTCGAAACCGCGGTGCGGGTGACGGTCTCCGGAGCGCCGAGCCGGCGGCCGGCGCCCTTGTCGCGCGATCTGGTGGTGGTCGAGCGCGCCGTCGACAGTGGCCCGGACGGGAGCGCGCGATCGCGCCTGGTGCTGGTCGATCGCGTCGCGGTGCGCGAGCGCGAGCTCGAGCCGGCGGCGCCGCGCCCGGGCAAGCCGGCGAACAAGCCCTCGGGCAAGCCGCCCGGCAAAGCCGAGCCACGCGCGCCGCGGCTGCGGTTTACCGATCCGCGCGAGCCGAGCGTGCAGCGGGCCAAGAGCGGCAAGGTCAAGCTCGCCTTCACCGCGATTCTCGCCGACGAGAGCGACGAGCAGCCGCGCCGTTTCGAGATCTGCTCGGCGCGGCTGCGCGGGGTGACCGTGGCCGGCTCCGCGCGCGCGGGCGATCCCGCGCCCGAAGAGAGCCGCCAGGCGAGCGCGCCCGAGAGCCCGCCCGAGCCGACCGCGCCGAGCGGCGAGCCCGAGAGCACCGCCGCATGACCCTGCTCAGGAGCGCGGCTTGAAGATCGCCGCCGTCGACGTGGGGACCAACTCGTTTCACCTGCTGGTGGCGCGAGTGGGCGGCGATGGGCGGATCGAGCCGCTCGAGCGGCACAAAGAGATGGTGCGGCTCGGCGACTCGGCCTTCTCCGGCGTGATCGCGCCCGACGCGTTTGCCCGCGGCACCGAGGCGCTCAAGCGTTTTCGCGAGCTCGCCGATCGCTCGGGCGCCGACGCGCTGATCGCGGTCGCGACCAGCGCGGTGCGCGAGGCGGAGAACGGCGGCGACTTCGTGCGCGCGATCCGCGACGAGACCGGCGTCGAGCTCAACGTGATCGGCGGCGACGAGGAGGCGCGGCTCATCTATCTCGGCGCGCGCTCCGCGCTCACGCTCGCCGGGCGGCGGGCGCTGATCGTCGACATCGGCGGCGGCTCGGTCGAGCTGATCGTCGGCGACGCGCGCGATCGCTACTACACCACTTCGCTCAAGCTCGGCGTGCTCCGGCTGCTCGGCCAGTGGGCGCCGGCCGATCCGCCGACCGCCGATCAGCGCGCGCGCCTGGCCGAGCAGCTTCATCGCGCGCTCGAGGCGCCGATCCAGGCGGCGCGGCAGGTCGGCTTCGACGTGGTGGCGCTCGGCTCGGGCACCGCGCGCGCGGTCGCCGATCTCTTGCCGCCCTCCTCCGAGCAGCCGCGGCGGGTGCAGTTTCGCGACGTGTTCGCGCTCGAAGATCGGCTGTGCACCCTGCCCGCGGCCGAGCGCGCGCGGCTGCCCGGCCTCGACGCGCGGCGGGTCGACTCGATCGTGCCGGGGGTGATCCTCATCCGCTCGCTCCTCGAGGTCGCGCACTCGGACGAGTACCTCCTGTGCGAGAGCGCGCTCCGCGAAGGGTTGGTGTTCGACTACGTCGCGCGCCACCGGCCCGACATCCAGCTCGTCGACGAGATCCCCGATCTGCGGCGCCGCTCGGTGGTGCAGCTGATGCGCCGCTTTCAGGCCAACCAGGCGCACGGCGAGCAGGTGGCGCGGCTGGCGCTCGATCTGTTCCGCGGCACCCGCGCGCTGCACAACCTGCCGAACTCCGACGGGGAGCTGCTCGAGTTCGCCGGGCTGGTGCACGACATCGGCTTTCACATCTCGCCGTCCAAGCACCACAAGCACGCGGCCTATCTGATCGCCAACACCGAGATGAAGGGATTCTCCGCGGAGGAGATTCAGCTCCTCGCGCTCACCGCGCGCTATCACCGCAAGGCGACGCCGAAGGAGAGCCACGAGCCGTACGGTCGGCTGCCGGCGCCTTTGCGCGAACGAATCCGAAAATTGGCGGCGATCTTGCGGCTCGCCGACGGGCTCGATCGCGGCTACGCCCAGCGGGTCAAGAGCGTGCGCTGCCGCGTCGGCGACAAGAGCGTCGAGCTGCAGGTGGCGGCGAACGGCGATCCCGAGCTCGAGGTGTGGGGCGCGCGCCGCAAGCGCGATCTGTTCGAAGAGGTGTTTGGCCGAAAGGTCAAGCTGGTCGTCGAGCGCGAGGAGAGAGCGTGACCGTCGAGAATCCGCCCGCCGCGCCGCTCTCGCCCTTGCACACGCCGCATCCCTATCCCGGCGTGCTGGTGGTGGTCGAAGGGATCGACGGCTCGGGCAAGTCGACCCAGATTCGGCTGCTCCACCGCTGGCTCGAGGCGCAGGGCCACGACGTGGTGTTCACCGAGTGGAACTCGTCGGAGCTGGTGCGGGCGACGACCAAGTTCGGCAAGAAGAAGAACCTGCTCACCCCGACGACGTTTTCGCTCTTGCACGCCACCGACTTCGCCGATCGCTTCTCGACCACCATCGTGCCGCCGCTCAAGGCGGGGATGATCGTGCTCGCCGATCGCTACGTCTACACCGCGTTCGCGCGCGACGTGGTGCGCGGGGTCGATCGCACCTGGGTCCGGCGCGTCTACGCCTTCGCGCTGCGGCCCGACGTGGCGCTCTATTTCAAGACGCCGATCGACGTCTCGGTCGCGCGCATCTTGAACGGCCGGCAGAAGATCAAATATTATGAGGCGGGAATGGATCTGCGGCTGTCGGCCGATCCGGTGGAGAGCTTCCGGCAGTTTCAGGGACGCATCCTGCAAGAGTACGACGCGATCTGCGCCGAGTTCGGGCTCGACGTGATCGACGCCACCCGCAGCATCGACGCGCAGCAGCGCGCGGTGCGCCGGATCAGCGAGGCGGCGATTCGAAAACGGCGCGCGCTCGCGATCGAGCCGCGGGTCACCGCCGCGCCCGTAGTCGAACGGCGCAGCGCGCGCCGCAAAGAGGAGGCGCCCAAGTGAAGGCGCCCGACAAGCTGCCGCGCTTTTTGGGCCGCGGGCTGCCCTACGTCGACGTCTCGGGGCTGACCGGCCGGCTGTTCGTCGTCGAGGGCACCGACGGCGTCGGCCGCTCGACCCAGATCGAATCGCTCAAAGATTGGCTCGAGCTCCAAGGTCACGCGGTGGTCACCACCGGCTGGACCCGCTCGCCGCTGATGGCCGGTGCGATCGAGGAGGCCAAAGAGGGCCACTCGCTCAACAAGACCACCTTCGCGCTCCTGTATGCGTGCGACTTCGCCGACCGGCTGGAAAATGAAATCATCCCCGCTTTGCGCGCCGGAATGATCGTGCTCGCCGACCGCTACTGCTGGACCGCCTTTGCGCGCAACGGGGTGCGCGGCGTCGACGAGAACTGGTCGCGCGATCTGTTCGGCTTCGCGCTCGAGCCCGACGTGGTGATCTATCTGCGCACCGACGTCGAGCATCTGGTCCGGCGCGTGATCGCGCGCGGCAAGCTCGACTATTGGGAGTCGGGGCTCGACCTCAACCTCGGCGAAGATCCCTACGACAGCTTCGTGGTCTATCAAGAGCGGCTGATCGAGCGCTACGACCAGATGGCGCGCGCCGAGCATTTCGAGATCATCGACGCCAATCGCGCGATTCCGGAGATTCAGAACGAGATCCGCCAGAGGGTGACCGCTTATCTGCCGCAGCCGAGCGCGGTGGTCTAGGATTTATTCGCCAGCCGGTTGAGGTTGCACGCAAAAGCGCGTGGTCCATACTTCGTCCGTAGACGAGCCGCGTCGGGCTTCCTATAATTATACCGTGGACCTCTTCGACTCGGGCAGCCCCCAACCCCAAGGACGGGATTTCATGAATCGTTATCTCAAGCCGATTTTGGTGGGCGCCGCGCTCGCCATCGCGCTCCTGCTCACCTTCACCCGCCGCGGTCCCTACGGGGGCTCGACCGTCGGCGTCGAGCCGATCCGGGCGGCCCAGGTCAAAGACAACAAGCCCTACGACCTGGCGGCGCTGCGGGTCTTCAACTCGACCTTGATGCGGGTCAACGACTCGTACGTCGATCCGACCCGCGTCGATCCCAAGCAGATGCTCCTCGCCGCGCTCGACAACGTGCAGAAGTCGGTCGCCGAGGTGCTCGCCGAGCCCCACCCGGAGAAGAACCAGGTGGTGGTGCGCGTCGACTCGGCGACCCAGACCTTCGATATCAAGGACGTCGATTCGCCGTGGGCGCTGTCGATGAAGATGCGCGAGATCTTCCGCTTCATCTCGCAGCACCTGCCCAAGGACACCGACGCCGAGACGGTGCGCAACATCGAGTACGCCGCCACCAACGGGATGCTCTCGACGCTCGATCCGCACTCGATGCTGCTCGATCCGCAGCAGTACGGCGAGATGAAGCTCAACACCCGCGGCTCGTTCGGCGGGCTCGGGATCGTCATCGGGGTGCGCAAGGGCGCGCTCACCGTGATCCGGCCGATGCCGGGCACGCCGGCGTGGAACGCCGGGATCAAGGCCGGCGACCGGATCGTGCGCATCGACAAATTGTCGACGGTGAACATGATGCTCAACGACGCCGTCGCCAAGCTGCGCGGCGATCCCGACACCAAGATCGAGATCTGGATCGAGCACGCGGCGGAGAAGAACCCGGTGCCGAAGAAGGTCGTGCTCACCCGCGCGATCATCCAGGTCAAGACCGTCGACGACCACATGCTGTCGAAGGGCGTCGGCTACATCAAGCTGCACACCTCCTTCGGCGGCAACACCGACGAGGAGCTGCGCCTCGCGCTCGACGATCTCAAGTCCAAGGGGATGAAGTCGCTGGTGCTCGATTTGCGCTACAATCCGGGCGGGCTGCTCGATCAGGCGATCAAGGTCGTCGACGAGTTCGTCGACTCGGGGACCATCGTCACCACCGTCGGCTACGCCAACAAGCAGCGCGAAGAGAAGCGCGCCAACCCGGGCGGCGACGCGCCGCACATCCCGATGGCGGTGCTGGTCAATCACGGGTCGGCCTCGGCCTCGGAGATCGTCGCCGGCGGGCTCAAGAACCTC
>JANWLJ010000342.1 GCA_025450955.1 Polyangium sp. (in: bacteria)
CCGAGCTCTACGAATGGCTGGCGCGCCGGGAGCGCCAGACACCGCTCAGCGCCCGGCGCACCTGGGCGACGCTGCTCGGGTTTGATCCCGACTCGGCCGACGGGCTCGTCGGCTCCGCGCGCGCGACCCTCGAAGTCGGCGCGCCCGACGCATTCTCCGAGGCGATGCACGCGCTCGATCGCCTGCTCGCGATCGATCCGGAAAATCCGGAGGCGCTCGAGACCAAGGGCGTGCTCCTGTTTCGGCGCGGCCAGACCGAAGCGGCGCGTCCGCTCTTCGAACGTTGCGCCGCCGCCGGGCCCGCCTCGGCGAGCTGCTCGGTCGGGCTCGCCGCGCTCGCGCTCCGCGACCACCGCGCGCAAGACGCCGCGAGCGCGCTCGAGGCCGCGCGCCGGAGCGAGCCGACCGATGCCTGGATCCTCGCAAAGCTCAGCGAGGCGTACGGCGCGCTCCACGACCGCGGCCATCTCGACGAAATCGAGCGGGTGCGCACCGCGCTCCTCGCCGGCCCTCAGCGCCCCTCGATCACCTCGGCCACCCGCTGGCTTCCGCCCTCCTGGCGTTGATCTAAAACTCAAAGTTTGAACAAGTTTGTTCAAAATCTAGATCAATGAATTAACGTTGTAATTCAGTAAGTTACTGAATCAGCAAAGTTTTACTTATGGTTAAGTGGTTATAATCAAATGCGTTTTCATAAAATTTAGAAATTGTACAAGGCGGTGTCTGCCTTGGAGCAACTACCTGTAACTCTTGTCCCACACCGCGGCACCGAAAGTGCAGTAAGGGCCCTCGCAAGGTTAACTCCTGTGACAAAGGCAAACGCCGGGCGACCGGCGGGCGCAAAGCCTGGGGACTCCAAGAGTCTGCCCAGCTACCGAAAGGAGCGGCAACATGAGACAGGTCTTTGGTTGGCGGAGTCTGGTAGGGAGCGGCCTGGTGCTGGTCGGGGTGCTCGCTGTCGGGTGCTCGACCTCGGACCGTCCCCCGATCTCGCAGCTCAAGCAGGGCTTGAACCTGCTCGACGTGCGCGATCCCTCGTGGGGAATGAACGCGGCGTTCGTCAAGAACGATCACGTCGTCTACCTCGAGACGCGGCTCGGGTCGCTCAAGCCGGACATCTATCGTCAGGCGTGGCCGAACGACCCGCCGAACGAGACCGATCTGCGGTTCCTCGATCAGAACGGCAACACCTTCTATGCCCAGCGCGGCGGTGACACGTTCATCGATCCGACCTGGCAGTCGGATCTCGACGCGTCGGTCAAAGCGCAGCTTCAGATCAACCCGGCCGATCGCGCGGTCGACTTCGAGCTCGCGAAGGAAGCCGCCACCGCGGTGGGCACCGCGGCACCGGCCAGCTTCAAGAGCCACGTCTTCTATCTGAAGAACTTCGCCGCGCAGGCGGTGCCCTCCAAAGATCCGGTGATGGTCGCCAAGGCGGCCGAGCTCGCCAAGGGGATCACCCAGGAGAAGCCGTACGCGGGCTGGAGCTCGTCGGGGGCGACCTGGCTCGAGACCGATCTGTACTCGGGCTCGACCGGCTGCTTCGCCTGGATCTGCACCGCCAAGCACAGCGCGACCATCCAGTGGTACTCGTTCGACGGCTGGGCGAGCTACGGGATCGCGCTCAACTCGTGCAACCACGGCCGCTGCTACTACGACAGCGGGATGAGCTATCAGTGCTACTCGACGGGCGGGCCGTTCTACTACGGCAGCAACATCTCGGGTGAGGCCAACTCGCAGTACGGAGGCGGCACCAACATCGGCGGCGCCTGCCTGACCCCGTACAGCTGGAACTCGGGCGGCTACAACCACCTCTGCAACGACGACGCGGCCTACGAGCTGTGGCAGGCCAAGAGCGGTAGCCAGTGGACCAGCCAGGGCGACGGCTACAGCTTCGTCTGGTACGCCAACGCCAACTACGCCTGCAACTGCAACAACACCGGCTGCGACGGCGACTGGAGCCGCCCGTACTGCCCGTAAGCTGACCTCGGGGAGCGGCTGGTTTGAACCGGCCGCTCCTTTTCTCCTTCGCTATAATCCCCCCCATGAAGATCAAGCTGCTCCTTGTCTCCGCGGTGCTGGCGGCTGCGTGCGTGGCGATCGTGGTGGTGAAGGTCCGGACCCAGCCGGTTCACAAGCCGCCCAAGCTCGATCCCGATCGCGCGGCGCTCGCCTACACCACCGCGCCGCTCGACGCGCTCTATCGCGCGCCCGAGGGAAAGACGCCCTGCGAGAGCGCCTATAACGCGTACAAGGCGGAGCAGGACACGTCGAAGCAGCACGGGGTGAAGTCGCACTTCACCAAGCTCGCCGACCGCGCCACCTTTCTCACCCGCTGCGACGCGCTGCCGAAGGCGGCGCAGCCGTGCATGATCCCGCGCTACCGCGCCGACCACGTCGCCGAGTGCGACAAGCTGCGGCCCTCGCCGGAGGCGCTGAGCGGCCTCATCGAGGTCCGGCCGCAAGATCCGGTGCCGGTGCCGCCGTCGGTGCCGAATCCGCCGCCGGTTTCGATGCCTCAATAAACCCGTCTGGCTATTGTCGCGCGCAGGCGGGCTCGGTGGGCGACTCGGGTCGGGCGCAGCGATAGCGGCTCGCGCGATACGAGAGGAAGTCGTCGCCGGGCGCGAGCCCGACGGTGTCGATGGTGATGGTCAGCTCGGCGAGCTCGGGCAGGCGCGAGAGAATCAGGCGCGCGAGCGCGTCGGGGCGGGCCAGATCGCCCCACAGCTTGCGGCGGACGAGGAAGACGTCGATGCGCGAGACGTCCTGGCCGAGCGCGGCGCGCAGCCGGGCCGGATCGAGCGGACGGTTCGCCAGGGTGTCGGCGAATTCGATGAGCGGCTGATCGCTCGGGCGCGTGTACATCGCGAAGCCGCTGAAGCGCCAATGATCGAGATGATAGGTGCGCGAGAGCGCGTAGTGGACCGGCGGCCAGAGAAAGAGGAGCGCCAACACCACCAGCGCGATTCGCCGCTTGGTGCCGGTCTCGACGCGCGAACTCACCATACGAAGCTCGCGTGCACGACGCCGAAGCCGACCAGGAGATAGAGCGCGTAGGCCGCGAGCGAGAGCGGCAGGAGCTTGCGGTTGAGATCGGAGCGCGCGAAGAGAAGGAGCAGGTTTACGAACAGCGTGTCGAAGAAGACCTCGTGCGAGGAGGCGAGGATGCCGGCCATGAGCAACAGGCCGCAGGCGAGCGCGGCCGGGCGGATCTTGCGAGAGAGGAGCCCGATCGAAACCGTCAGCTCGCCGAGCCACACCGCGTTCGAGATCGCGACGAACAGGAGCGAGTGGACGCGGTACGGGCCGGGCATCGGGCCGAGCGCGTGGCCGAACGCGAAGTGGAGGTGATCGGTCGCGCCGGCGAGCGCCTTCAGGTGAGCGAGATCGGCGGCGGAGAGCAGCGGGCCGAAGAAGTCGCGGAAGCGATCGGTGTTGGCGATCATGTATGCCAGGTACTGGCCTTTGAAGTAGGCGCCGTGGAGAACCTTCTGCAGGCCCGAGGCGAACAGCGCCACCACGACGAGCCAGGCGAGGAGCTGAAGGCACAGGCCCTGCTCCTCTTCGCGATCGAGATCGACCACCGCGAAGATCGCGATCGCGAGACATTCGATGAGGTAGTGGTTCGAGACGTCGGGGTAGGCGAGGGCGAAGCGAACGCACTCGACGAGCGCGAGCACGATCGCCGCCGGGCGGAGAAGCCGGCGCCGAAGGCCGAGGACGAACAGCAGGCCGGGCAGAGGCAAGAGAGCGCGCGGCCCGTGGGCGAAAAAGATCGCGAGGGTGAGCCGCACCGTCACGTGCAAGGACACGATGATGAAGGCGGCGCGGAGCTTGGAGATGCGGCGAGGCGCGTCGTCCACCGCGGTGAGGGAGAGGATCCGCTCGGCGAGCCGATCGAGCGCGCGCTTCACCGGCGAGGCCGCCCGAGGCGCGTCGCGATCGCGCGCAGGTCGGTGCCGTCGAGAGCGAGGAGCGCGCCGAAGGCGAAGATGAAATAAAAGAGCGGCGGCACCTCGAGCATGGCGATGATCCCGACGAAGAAGGCCTCGTAGACGAGGAGCGCCGCGAGGCGGGTGCGGCGAACGAGGAGCAGGATCGGGGTGCCGAGCTCGACGAACAGGGTGAGCCACGAGAGCGTGCGGGTGATGATCGCGCCGTGCAGCCAGGGCGTGGCCCACAGCCAGTCGCGTACCAAAAAGCCCTTCGGATAGGAGAAGAGCAGGCCCATCTCGTTCGAGCCGGGCCAGCCGGCGAGCAGCTTTTCGATTCCGGAGAAGAACACCGCGATCAGGATTTGAAACAGGATCAGGCTCGACAGCAGCTTGGGCTCGCGGCGCGGACCGGCCTTGCGACGACGAAGCGCGTCGAGGGAGAGCGCGGCCTCGCCGCCGCCGCAGATCATCCACAAGATCAGGATCGCCCAGGCGTCGAGGAGCGCGAGGGTCTGCACCGGCAGGCCGTTTGCGCTGGCGAACGCGTAGAGGCCGAGGCCGGAGACGATCGCGGCGACGCGGGTGAAGAGGCCGACTGCGCACATGAGCACCGCGAGCATCGTCACCAGCGCCGCCGCCTCGAGCGCGGCGTGCGGCAGGCGGCCGACGTGGACGAACAGCCAGTGGCTCCACTCGTCGGAGCGCAGGACCCCGGGCGCGTAGTTGTCGTCGAGGTGACAGAGCGCGGGGAAGAAATGGATCGCGAGGCCGCCGAAAAAGGCGATGCGGAAGATCGCGATCGGGAGCGGATCGCGCTCGCCTTCGAAGGGCGCGAACAGCTTATCGAGGGGCGAGGCCATGGGTGTCACAGCGCAGGTTGACGGTGCGCGACGGGTGGTGGGTATCATCGTCGAGCCGGTATTCGTCGACGACGAAGATGAGCGGTGAGGAGGTGGCGCGCGCGGCGCGATAGCAGATCTCGGCCAGATCATCGGGGTCGCCGAGGAGGTTCATCTCCATCCGCGCGCGCGAATAGCCGAGCGCGGGGGTCGGGACCAGCTCGGAGAGCGGATGGCGCGCGCCGTCTTTGCCGAGATAGGAGTAGACCTGCACGGTGCGCGGGTTGCGGTTGAACATCACGTAGCCGTAACGGAGATTCGGGAGCACGAGATCGAGGCGCCGGCCGAGGACGTCGAGCGCGACCGTCTGGTCGAGCGCGCCGGCGAGCCCGAGCAGGATCCAGACCGCGATGAAGATCCGGCGCGCGGTGCGGCTCATGCGGCGCGCCTCGGGCGAGCGAGGGCGAGGCCGAAAAGACAGAAGAGGAGCCAGATCGCGCCCCCGCTCGGGTGCGCGGCGCCGCTCATCGCACAGCCGGAGGTGGGCGCGCGCAGGCAGTAGAAGTCGACGCCGCCGCCCGAGTCCTCACAGGTGAAGCCGCTCGGGCAAGCCTGGGCCGAAAGCGCGATGCAGCGCTCGGTGCAGACGCCGACCGCGCCGGCTTTTTTCACGTAGCAGGTTCCGCTCACGCAGTCGCTTGGCTGCGCGCAGGCGGCGCCGAGCGCGCCCGGCGAGGGAGTGGGGTAGCGGCAACCGTCGGGGGCGCAGGTCATCTTGGCCGGGCAGTCGCTCGCGCGAAGGCACGGCGCGGAGCAGAACGAGATCTTCGGCTCGTCGGCGGCGACCAGGCAGGGGCCGCTCGTGCACTGCTCGTCGTAGTCGCAGCGATCGCCGAGCTGAGCGGTGCCGGGGGCGGTGGCGGTCAGGGTCGGCTCGATGAACGCGCTCAGGCCGACGTCGATTCGCGCGTAGACCGCGTGGTCGGCGCAGCCGCTGTCGCCGTGGCTGACTACGCCGGTGACGTACCGATTCGCGCCGACGGTGAAGAGGGCCGGGCCGCCCGAGTCGCTCTCGCACGGCTGCGACGGCATCGGCAGGGCGGTGAAGTCGTTTGCGCCGAGCGCGCTCACGGTCGCGGTGCCGATCCGCTTTTGGCCGGCGTCGCCGGCGCCGGGGGCGGTCTCGCCGAAGCCGACCGCGTCGAAGCTCTGACCGACGAGCGAGGCGTCGAGCATGCGCGAATCGAGCGCGATCGGCGCCGACGGGCCGGGCTGGCGCAGGGTGAGGATGGCGAGGTCATTTTGGAACGAGGCGAGATCGAACCCGGGCTGGGAGACCGCGTCGGTGATGTCGGCGAACATGCCGCCCGCCTGCACCGACGCGCCGAAGAAGACGCGGTCGCCGTCGTAGCGGCCGATCCGGCAGTGCGCGGCGGTGAGCACGCTGTGCGGCGCGATGAGGGTGCCCGAGCAGCCGATGATCCCGGTCGGGCCGACGATCGCCACCACCGACGGATCGGCGGCGTCGGGCGCGCCGTTGGTGATCGCCTGCGAGCCCAGACCCGGGAGCTCGGGGGCGCAGGCCGAAAGCGCGAGGAGCAGGAGCAGCGGCGGCCAGGAAGCACCCATCTTCGATCAATTTAACCGCGACTCGAGGGCGCGAAGCAACTTGGGGTCGGTGGCGAGGGCTTGGGCGCGGCGCCAGGCGGTGCGAGCGAGCTCCTGATCGCCGAGATCGCGGGCGACGTCGCCGACCGAGAGCCAGAAGCCGGCGTCGGCGAGCGCGGGATCGTTCGCGGCGCTCTCGACCATCTGGCCGAGCTCGGCGCGGGTGAAGACGGGATCGGCGCGGGCGGCGGAGCGGAGGTGCTCGGCGGCGGCGGCGAGCTGGCCGCGCTTGGCGTGGAGAAAGGCGAGGTTCAGGTAGTCGGGCGCGTAGTGGGCCGGCTCGCGCAGGTGGGTGGCGACATTGGCCTCGATCGCGGCGATCGCGCCGTCGAGATCGCCCTGGTGGACGAGCGCCATCGAGAGGCGACGGCGCGCGCGGCTGTCCCACGGATCGAGCGCGGCGGCGCGGCGCCAGGCGTCGATCGCGCCACCGTCGTCGCGCGCGGCGTGCAGGGAGTTGCCGAGCTCGAACCAGATGCGCGCGTCCTTTTCGTCTTCGGCGGCGGCGCGGCGCAACAGATCGATCGAGCGCTCGGGATCGCGCCCGCGATAGTCGAGGCCGCGATAGAAGTCGAGCTCGGCGGCGTAGGAGACCCGCGCTTCGCGGGTCGGCAGATTGCAAACGAGGAGAAGCGCGGCGAGGGCGACGAGCGGCGCCGAGCGGCGAGCGAGACCGAGCGGGCGCGATTTCCGCCAATCGCGAACCAGCGCAGCGCCGCCGGCCGAGGCGAACAGGGCGAGCATCCCGAGCGCGGGCACGCGGTAGCGCGCGGTGACGAAGAAGGCGGCGACCAGGAGCGCCTGGGTGGCGACGAACGCGTAGGCGATCGCCAGGCGCTTGCGCTCGGAAAAAAGCAGCGCGGCGCCGAGGAGCGCGAAGGGAAGCAGGAGCCCGTCGGGGAATTTGAGCGGGCCGGGCCAGACCAGCGCGCGCAAGATCCACGAGCTCGAGCGCGCGGCGTAGAGATCGGTGTCGCGCGGGATCTCGCCGCCGTTGAAAAAGAGGTAGAGCTTGCGCGTGTCACGGAGCGCGGCCTGAGCGGGATGGGCGCGGAGATAGGCGAGGCCCTGATGAAAAAAGTACGACGACGCGCCGGCGGCGGTGCGGATGCCGTGCTGCTCGGGCAGGGTGGTGAGCTCGGTCCAGTGTCGGCCGGGGCGGAGCGCGAGCGTGGCGTCGCTGTGCTCGTTGTTGCCGAGATAGAAGTTGAGGCCGCCGTTCGAAGAGATGGGCACCAGCGCAGGTTGGTAGGTCCAGTTGCGGTAGGTGACTGGCGCGATCGGAAGGAGCGTGCCGAGCACGAGCAGCGCCGCCAGCGAAGTCCGTCTCAGCCACAAAGCGGCGATCGCGACGAACGGCAAGATGAGCGGCGAGAAGAGCGCGGCGATCCCGAACGCCACGCCGGTGGCGAGCGACCCAGGCGCGCTGCGGCGCTCGCCGGCGACGAGGAGCAGAAGGAGCGCGAGCAGATCGAAGAACAGAATGTAGGTCGGCGGCAGAAGCTCGTAGCTCTCGAAGATCAGCACGCCGTGGAGCGAGAGGATCGCCGCGGCGGCGAGCGCCACCTTTGCGGAGAAGAGGCGGCGGGCGAAGAGGAACACCAGGAGCGCGCAGGCGGTCGACAGGAGCGCTTGGACGATCCGCGGCGCGAGCAGGCCCGGGCCGAAGAGGCGGAAGGTCGCGCCGAGCGCGTAGAGGATCCCGGGCGGTTGCCAGAACGGGCGCGCCTCGAAGCCGCGGCCGGCCGCCCACGCGCGCGCGGCGTCGACGTAGCGCTGCTCGTCGAGGACCGGGTGGTGAAAGAGGATGTCTGCGCGCTGCGTGAAGACGAGACCGAGCCGGAGGGCGAGCCCAACGCGCAGGATGGCGCCGAGGAGGAGGCGCTCGCGCCGGCAGAGCTTCACCGCGTGACTATATCAAACGGGCTCTCCACGGTCGCGTCCGGCTTGGTAACATCGGATCCGTGGCTGCGCGTATCGGGGAGATCGTCGGCGGGCGCTATCGGCTGCGCGCGCCGCTCGGCTCAGGCGGGATGGGGCAGGTCTATCTCGCCGAGCTGCTACCGAGCGGGGAGCGGGTGGCGGTCAAGGCGCTCAAGCCCGAGCTCAACGCCGACGACGGCAGCCGGCGTCGGTTCGAGCAGGAGGCGCGGGCGCTGGCGGCGATTCGCCATCCGAACGTGGCGCGCTTCTTCGAGCTGGTGCTCGGCGATCCGACGCTGCTCGTCACCGAATATGTCGAAGGGCCGACCTTGCGTCAGGTGATCGAGCGCGAAGGACGACTGCCGCCTGCGCGCGCCGCCAGCATCGCCGGCCAGCTCTCGTTCGCGCTGCACGCGGTCCACGCCGCCGGGGTGGTCCACCGCGATCTCAAGCCCGACAACGTGGTGATGAGGAAGAAGCAGGGCGGCGATTTTCCCAAGCTGATCGACTTCGGGCTGGCCAAGCTCGGGCTGCCGCGCCACCAGCGCCTCACCCGCGCCGGCGCGCTGTTCGGCACCCCGCAGTACATGGCGCCCGAGCAGGTGGCGGGCCGCGACGTCGACGCGCGCGCGGACGTCTACGCGCTCGGCTGCGTGCTCTACCAGATGCTGGTCGGCCATCCGCCGTTTCCCGACTGCGCGAGCGAGGCGGAGGTGATGACCAGCCAGGTCGAGCGCGCGTTCACCAAGGTGACGGAGCTGGCGCCGCGCACGCCGCCCGGGCTCGCCGAGGTGCTCGAGCGGATGGTGGCCAAGCTCGCCGGGGATCGTTATCCGTCGATGATCGAGGTGTCGCACGCGCTGTCGACCTTCGACGCGCGGCCGCCGGCAGGAATTTTCGCGCGGCTCAAGGGACTCCTCGGCGCGAAGCGTTGAGCGGGCTCAGCCGCGATGGCGGGTGTGGCTGCGCACCCAGGCGACCAGCTTTTGGCGCTGCGGCGGGGTGAGCTGCTGGTGAATTTCGGAGAGCCCCTCGACGATCGCGTCGCCCACCTGGTTGAGTCGGCCGAGCCGCTCTGCGCGCAGCGCCTCGAGCGCGTGGCCGTCGAGCGGATCGGCGACGAACAGATCGAGCAGCGGACGGGCGGCGCCTTCGAGGCGCGCCTCTTTCAACGCGGCGAGCACCCGGTCGCGGCTGGCGATGAGCGCGGCGCGCTGATCGGCGGTGGCGTCGATCGCATCGAGCGCCGCCTGGGTGCGCTCCTCGACGATCGCGTGGAAGATCCGCTCGCGCCAGCCGGAGCCCTTCTCGGCCCGTTCCTTTTCACGCGCGCGCAGGTAGTCGGCGGCGGCCTGCCGCTCGGGCGCGGAGAGCGCGTGGTGCGCGTCGGAGAACGCCTGGACGATCGCGTCGCCGACCCGGTCGAACGCGGCCAGCCGGCGGGCACGCTCGGCCGCGAGCGCGCGCGCATCGAGAGGATCGGCGGAGAACAGCGCCAAGACGCGATCGAGATCCTGGGAGGAATCGCCGCCGGTCTTCGCCAGCGCGGTGAGCACGCGATCGCGCGCGGCGTAGATCGCCTGCCGCTCGGGCGGCGTGGCGTGGGCGGCGTCGAGCGCGCCGTCGATCGCGCGGGGCATCATCAGGCCCGCGCGTTTGGCAAAGCGGTGGTGCTGCCCGAGGGCCACGCCGGCCAAGAGCGCGGCGAGCGCGGTCACCACCGCCGCGAGCTTGAGGATCCGGTTCATCGCGCGCTGCTCCTTCGAGTGGGCTCGAAGAGAGCATGATCGCACGACGGCGGATCGTCCACGCGGCGAAAGTAAAGGTCCGGTAAAGAAGCTCGCCTAGCGAGCTTGGCTCGGCAGCGGGCGCACCACCAGCACCGAGCAGGGCGCGGCGCGCGAGACTTTTTCGGCGACGCTGCCGACCACCATTCGCCGCAGGCCGGAGAGGCCGGTGGCGCCGATCACCACCAGCTCGGCGTCGAGCTCGC
>JANWLJ010000343.1 GCA_025450955.1 Polyangium sp. (in: bacteria)
GCGCTCGATGTTGAAGGTGAGATCGCGGATCGCCGCCTGCGCCCCGTAGTACTTGGTGAGCCCTTCGACCTGAATCATGGATGCAAACCTATTCTCCGACCCTGCCGTTTCGTCAAGTAGGGAGTGCGCGGGCGGGTTCGGAATCCGTCGGTCGAACAGCTCGCGGCGAACGAATATTCCCGCGCGGACAATTGACGGGTGGCAGCCGGCGTGGCAATTTTCAGCGGTGTCGACCGCCGTGACTCGCGGGATCCGCGTGACCGTCAAGAGCTTCTACCTGGCGGAGCGTTCGTCGCCGCCGACCAATCAGTACGCGTTCGGCTACACGGTGCGGATCGCCAACGAGGGCGAACGGACCGCGCAGCTCCGCACCCGTCACTGGATCATCACCGACGGGGACGGCAAGGTGCAGGAGGTGCGGGGCGAGGGCGTCGTCGGCGCGCAGCCGGTGCTCAAGCCGGGGCAGCACTTCGAGTACACGAGCTGGTGCATGCTCGCGACCGCGCACGGCTCGATGCACGGCACCTATCAAATGGTCGGCGAAGACGGCGAAGGATTCGACGCGACCATCGCGCCGTTTCCGCTCGCCTTGCCCTATTCGCTCAACTGATGCGCGCGGCGCTCGTCACCTTCGCGCTCGCCTCGGCGCTCGCCGGCTGCGGCGCGGGCGCGCCCACCTGCAGCCTGGTGGGAATGTGGATGGCCTCGCCGGTGATGGGGATGCAAGCGGGCGAGAAGGTCACCCAGACCTTCGGCGCCGACGGCTCGTACGAGGTCGCGATCGACAGCGCGACCTGGACCGGCAGCTACGCGCAAGACGGCGCGCAGCTCACCATCTCGAACGACGGGAGCTGTCCATCGGGCGCGGGCGACGGGGTTTATTCGCTCGCGTGGGACGCCGACTGCAAGGGCGCGATCTACTCGCTCGTCTCCGACGGCTGCGTCGGGCGGTCGGAGACCTTCAACGGGATGCGGATCATCAAGCCGTTCTGAGGGTGATCGCGGTCAGCTCCGACTCGGTGCCGAGGCGCATCGGCGGGCCCCAGTAGCCGGTGCCGCAGCTCACGTAGAGGCGGGTCGCGCCGACCGAGCACAGGCCGCGGACGAACGGCTGCTGCAAGTAGACGAGCCAGCCCCACGGCCAGATCTGACCTCCGTGGGTGTGGCCGGAGAGCTGGAGATCGACCCCGAGCCGCGCCGCCTCCTCGACGGCGCGCGGCTGATGGGCGAGCAGCACCAGCGCGCGCGACGGATCGCGGCCGGCGAGCGCGCGCGGAAGATCGGCGCCGTGGCCGGGATGGCCGCCCGCCGAGAGATCGACGACGCCGGCGAGGTCGAGCCCGTCTCCGATCTCGACCCGCTCGTTACGGAGCACGCGCACGCCGAGGCGGCCGAGCTCGGCGAGCCAGGCGTCGACGCCCCAGTAGTATTCGTGGTTGCCGGTGATGAAGAAGACGCCGCGGTGCGCGCGCAGCGACGCGAGCGGCGCCACCATCTCGCGCAGCTGCTCGACGGTGCCGTCGATGAGGTCGCCGGTGATCGCGACCACGTCGGGCTCGAGCGCGTTCGTGCGCGCGACCAGCGACTCCAAAAACGGACGGCCGAGGGTCGGCCCGAGGTGCAGATCGGTGAGCTGCACGATGCGCAGCCCGTCGAGCGCGCGCGGCACGCGCGCAAGCGGGATCGACAATTCTTTGAGCCGCGGCGGGCGGACCGCGTTGCGGATCGCGAGCGCGCCGAGGCCGGCCGAGACCGCCGCCACCGCGCCGCCGGCGAGCCGACGAAAGAGCAGCCGCCGCTCGGGATCGATCGGGCGGCGCGCCACCGCCCGCGCGGCGAGGTGCACCAGCTCGACGCCGCCTGCGAGCAGCACCAGAAAAAAGAAGAGGCCCATCCAGGTGTAGATCGGCCAGGCGAACCAGCGCGAGGTCGACGGGCGCGCCACCCGCTCGATGTAGAAGAGGAGCGGCAGCGCCAGGCCGAGCAGGATCAAGAGCACGGTGGCGAGCTGGCGAAAGGGCGCCGGCAGCGCCGCGTCGCGCACCAGCCGCGCCCACAAAAAATAGTGCAGCCCGCCGACGATCCCGAGCGAGACCAGCAGAAACACCACCACGCCGAGCGTTCGCGACATCGAGCCGTGGAGTATAGCGGTAACGCGCCGCGTGGTGGATCTCCGTCGGAGAACCTGATAGGGATGCGCCTCACACCGTCTGTAATGGAGGGAAGGATGGGTACCATCGTCCGGGGATCGGGCTTCGCGGTCGGCGAGCACCTGGTGAAGAACGAAGCGCTCGCCAATGTGTGTGAGACCTCCGATCAGTGGATCCGCGAGCGCTCCGGAATCGAGCAGCGCTACTACGTCAAAGACGGCACCACCACCTCCGACCTCGGCGCGCGCGCGGGCAAGCTGGCGATGGAGCAGGCGGGCATCTCGCCGAGCGAGATCGATTACGTGGTGTTCGCGACCATGACGCCCGACTATCAGTTTCCCGGCTGCGGCGTGCTGGTGCAGTCCAAGCTCGGCCTCGGCAACGTGCCCTCGCTCGACATCCGCCAGCAGTGCACCGGCTTCATCTACGGGCTTCAGGTCGCCGACGCGCTCCTGCGCGCGGGGCAGGCGAAGAGGCTCCTTCTCATCGGCGCCGAGGTCCACTCGGGCTACATGCCGTGGCGCGACTTCGGAATGGTCTTTGGCACCACCTCAGCGCGGCCGACCGCCGAGGAGTACGCGTTCAACACCCGCTTTCGCGATCGCACCGTGCTGTTCGGCGACGCCGCCGGCGCGGTGGTGCTCGAGCGCTCGGACGATCCCGAGCGCGGTCTCCTCTCGGTGAGCCTCCACTCCGACGGCAGCTTCGCGGAAAAGCTGTACGTGCCGTCGGGGTTCGCCTGGCGCCCGTACGTGAGCGAGTCGATGGTGCGCGAAGGCCGGCACATCCCGGAGATGGACGGCCGCTCGGTGTTCCGCATGGCGGTGACCAAGATGCCGGAGATCGTCCGCGAGATCCTGGCCAAGAACGGCCGCACCCTCGACGACGTGAAGCTGCTCATCGCCCACCAGGCCAACCTGCGGATCAACGAGGCAGTGCAGAAGTCGCTCGGGCTGCCCGACGACCGCGTCTACAACAACATCCAGAAATTCGGCAACACCACCGCCGCCACCATTCCGATCGCCTACGACGAATGCCGTCGGGCGGGACGGATCGCGCCGGGCGATCTGGTCTGCTTCGTCGGGCTCGGCGCCGGCTTTCATTGGGGCGCGGCGCTCCTGCGCGAATAACGTATCCCGCGCGCGAAGTGATAGGATCGGCGTGGAGGGACGCATGCGCCGCATCTCCTTGACGGTCCTCGCGCTGCTTTCGTTCGCGCTCGCTCGGCCGGCCCGCGCGGCCGATCCCTGCAAGTCGAACCTGATGATCGTGCTCGATCGCTCCTGCTCGATGCAGAAGCCGCCCAAGGCGGGCGTCACCCAGTCCAAGTGGCAGATCGCCGGCGCGGCGATTCAGACGCTCACGACCAAGTACATGGGCAAGCTCGACTTTGGTTTGATCATGTTTCCCGACGAGACGGCGCAGAGCTGTCTTCAGGACGGAAACATCTACGTCAACGTCGGGCCCGATCGCGAGGCGCAGGTGGTGAGCGCGGTGATGGGCACCCAGCCGAACGGGCCGTGCGTCACCGACATCAAGCCGGCGTTCGATCAGGTCGAGACCGATCCGGCGTTCGCGACCAAGTACGACGGCACCGGGCCGCGCGGCTTCGTGCTCTTCATCAGCGACGGTGAACAGACCTGCGGCGGCACCAACGCGCAGATCACCGCCTCGATAAAGAAGCTTTATGACGACGGCTGGCCGAGCTACGTGGTCGGCTTCGGCGGCGCGGTCAGCCCGGCCGCGCTCGGAATGTTCGCCACCGCCGGCGGCGTCGGGCCGGTCTCCGGCGACGGCGGCGCGCGCGGCTACTATCAGGCCGACGACGCCGCCTCGCTCGACGCCGCGCTCGATCAGATCGCGGGCGCGGTGCTCGCGGGCGAGTTCACCGGCTGCGCCGGCGTGCCCTGTCCCGACGGGCGCTGCTTCGTCTCGGGCGAGCAGTGCGTGAGCGGCTCGTGCATCGCGCCGACCAGCCCCATCGACGCGTCGGCAAACGGCGACGGCGGCAGCCTCGGCGGCGACGGCGGACTCGGCGGCCATCAGGGCTCGGGCTGTAGCTGCAAGGTCGGCGGCGCGGGCGCGCCCGGCCTCGGCGCGCTCCTGCTGTTCGCGCTGGTCGGTCTCGCGCTTGTGCGTCGTCGCCGCGCGTAGCTACGGTGCCGAGCGGGGCTGGTTGGTGATCGGGTCGCGGCCGAGGGCGAGCCGGCCCGAGAACTCCTGCTGGCGCTTGTCCGGCAGCGGGTGGTAGGGCGCGGCGCGCACGTCGCGAAGCAGCCGCTCGAGGCCGAACCGGCGGAAAAAGCCGCGTCCGCCGGCGAGCTCCATCGCCTTCTCCACCGTCGCCACCGCGGCGCGCGCGCACAGCGCCTTGTTGACGAGCTGCGCGTTGGCGGTCTCGAGCGCGGGGGCGAAGTCGTACTCATTGGCATTGGCGACCAGGGCGCGCCACGCCAGGCGCGTCGCCGCCAGCTCGACCTCGGTCTCGCCCGCCAGCAGCGGCACGTACGGGATCTCGGCGCTCGCGCGGGCGCTCGAGCGCGCCAGCTCCGCCGCCTTCTCGGCGATTCCAACGTACGGCGACATGTAGATCGGCGGCGCCACCGTGAGCACGACGCTCCAGGCCGGATGCCACTGGCCTGCCGGCCGCCTGAGCGAGATCGCCTGGTCGGGCACGAACACATTCTCCAAGATCAGCGTGTGCGAGCCGGTGCGCCGCATTCCGTGCGCGTCCCAGTCGGCGGCGCTCGACACGCCTTCGGCCGACAGCGGCACGCCGAAGTGCAGCACCTGGGCGCCGTCTTGCGGATCCTCGTAGCGGGCGCTGGCGATCATCAGGGCGGCGGCCGGCGATCCCGAGCCAAAGATCTTGCGCGCGCTCACCCGGAAGCCGCCCTCGACCCGGCTCATGGTGCCGTTCGAGTCGATCCAGTCCGAGGCGCCGGTGCTCACCAGCGCGAGCTGTCCCTTGGCTATCTTGCGAAGAAGCGCCTCGCTCGATTTGTCGCGCCGGTATTTCCACACCGACGCCGCGACGAGGTGCGTGTGCATCGAGAGCGCCAGCGCCGACGAGCCGTCGAAGGTGCCGAGCTCGCGCAGGGTGTCGCAGACCTGAAAGAAGCTCGCGCCGCCGCCGCCCAGCTCCTCGGGAATCGCCATCGAGAACAGCCTGCGATCCGCGAACAGCCGGTAGGCCTCCTCGGCGAAGCTGCCCTCGGCGTCCTTGGCCGCCGCGCTCGCCGCCAGCGTCGGCCCAAGCTCGCGCACAATTGCCAACCAGGGATTCTTGGCGTCGTCGGTCATGACTCCAAATTGAGCCGCCACTCCGGACGAGACTAGTTCTAATTTCGAACCTACCGTTCTAATTTCGAACCTACGGCCGCGGCGCCGCGATAGGTTCGGTCCATGAGCAGCTACAACCAGTTTTGTCCGGTGGCGCAGGCGCTCGAGGTGGTGGGAGAGCGGTGGACGCTGCTCGTGATCCGCGAGCTCTTGTGCGGCAGCCACCGGTTCAGCGATCTGCAAAGAGGGGTTCCGCTGATGTCGCGCAGCGTGCTCGCAGAGCGGCTGCGCTCCCTCGAGGACGCCGGAGTGATCGAACGGCGCGCCGGCGGCTACTTTCTCACCCGGGCGGGCGACGAGTTGCGGCCGCTCGTGATCGCGTGCGGCGAATGGGGCAAGCGCTGGGCCGAGCGCAAGGTGAAGAACGCCGACGTCGACATCGGGCTGCTCATGTGGGACATCCAGCGGCGCATCGACGTCGGCGCGCTGCCGTCGGGCGAGGTGGTGGTCGAGCTCGAGTTCCGCGGCGCGCCGCGCGGCAAGGGGAGGTTCTGGCTGCACTTCAAAGGCGACGGCGCGGAGCTCTGTCTCACCCGGCCGGCGCGCGGGATCGATCTCACGGTGCGGACCAGCCCGCGCACCATGGCCGAGATCTGGCTCGGCGACGTCCCGTTCTCCACCGCGCTCGAGCGCGGCGACCTCACGATCGACGGGCCCCGGGCCCTCGCGCGCGCGTTTCCCGAGTGGCTCAAGCTCAGCCTGTTCGCTTCCGTCGAGCGCCGGACCGCGCCGCTCGAGCGGCCGGCTACGGCGGCGGCGGCGCCTTGTCGCCGATCGGAGGCAGGGGCTGGAGCCGCGGATCGGGGGAGAGCCCGTCGGTGGCCGGCAGCGCGGGCTGGCCGATCTCGCCGGTGATGAGCCGCGCGCCGCGCTGGAAGGTGA